>JBGPFY010000078.1:0-5241 GCA_041483615.1 Nitrososphaeria archaeon
ACTCGACCACATGGACTTTCACGAGCGGACCTGGCGGCAACACGGGGACTGACATTTCCGGGACGTACAATGTCGCCGGCATGTACCTCTCAGCGGTTCTTGGCCATTTCGTGGTCTTGAACGACCATAGCCAATTCAGCGTGCCCGAGTTCGGACAGCCCCTCATTGCCGTCGCAGCCTTGATTCTTCCTCTCCTGCTCCTTGCAAGAAAGCGGAATCTAGGGCGCACCGCGTAGACAGGGGCAAACACACCGCACATCTCCCGCGTTGACGAACCAAGTCTTAAGACGGGCCTGAGGAAAGGCCGGGCGTGGTCACAAAGGCAGCGGTCTTGTGCGGGGGGGAGGGGAACCGCCTGCGACCTTTGACGAACTATTTCCAGAAGACGATGATTCCTGTTGGGCCGAAAAGGAGGCCGATCCTCGAATACGTCGTGCGGCTCATGGTCCACAACGGGGTCAAGGAGGTAATACTTCTTTCGGGATACAGGTCGGACGAGATAACGAATTACTTCGGGGACGGCAGCAGGTTCGGCGCGAACATAAGATACTCGAATGACCGTCCGGACACAGCTGGGAGCGCTCCCGCTGTGGTGAACGCGATCAAGACCAACACCATCGGCAAGTTCGACCACCTGTTGCTCTACTACGGAGACGTGCTCTCGGCCCTCGACGTCCGTCTGCTTCTCAAACAGCACAACACCTCCGGCGCCGATCTCACGCTCGTCCTCTCGACGAACTACTCAGTGCCGGTCGGAGTCGCCGAAGTGAAACGGGGCAGGATTTCTGGGTTCAAGGAGAAGCCGCGGCTAGGGTTCAACGTCACGACAGGGTGCATGGCAATTTCAAAGTCCTGCATCTCAGTCCTTCTTAGCACAGTCAACAATGGCGGCAACGACATGATGAGCCACTTCGTCCCTAAAGTTCTCGACGCAAAGATGGACGTTCGGCCGTTCTACTTGAAGGGCTTCTGGTACGACGTCGGGACCACAGAGGCCTACGAGAAGCTTGATGACGAAACGGTCGAGCGCAACCTAAAGTTCCTCGACTAGCACATTTGGGGCAAACCAAGCCTGGTAGGCGGTGCGGCTCCCCTAGGGGAGTATCTCCTTCTTCAGGCCATGAGCCTTCTTCAAGTGCTCCCGGAAAAGGGCTTCGTCCATTGCGGTCATTCCTCTAAGCGAGGGATGGAGAGTCATTACGAACCAGCAGAAAGGGCATGACGCGCTCGACCGGGCTTTTGCCTGGACTTTGACCGAATGGCTCCTCTTTGCCCCCTCCTCTCCAAACGGAATGCTGTTCTTCAACTCCCTGCCCTCGTGGAGCTTTCCCGGCTATTTGTGAAATCCAGCCGAAGGAGCTAACGCCTTACCGGGCGTTTCTGGAAAACACGAGTCCCTCCACCAGATTCTCCGTCCATCGGTGCACAGGGCTCCTGCTCGTTTCGCTTCCACGGCATAGCCTGTCTCGTCTATTTCGGACTTTGACGAGGCACTTGATTGTTGAGGGAGCCTGGTGGATTGGGCGGGCTTGGAGAGGGCGCACCTACTCCAGCGCGCTATCGAAATCTTCGCTGCCGGCGGCTCCCTTCCCTCTCCGTCGAATCAGAAGGAATGTGACCGCGACGGCTCCGCCAACGCCTCCGACGGGCAGCAGGAGCAACGGGAAGGACGTGAGCTGCTGAGTAAGGCTCGGTCCGGCCTTCGCAACTGCAGCTGGAGGGGCAGTCACTTGTATCGTGAAGTTGAGGGTCTTGGAAGGAAGGCCTATGGGAGCCATGGTCGCAGTTATCAGTACCAATCCAGGCTTGCTCGGCTTGAAGATCGTGACGGACGACCCTGTCTTGTCGGTCGTGTCGTCAATCGATGGCGACCCTGGCGGAGACGCAGCCGTTGAGGACCTGGTCGAAGTGGCAGATTTGGTTGTTGTCTGCGTGGTGGTCGTCGTGGTGGTTGAAGAGGAATTCGACGGATGCTGAGTCGCCACGATGAGGCCTCCGCTAGACGCGTTCCAGTGCACGGAGGTTCCCTTGAGAGGCGCACCGTCGAGGGACGCGACGACCGAAACGAATGCGGTCTGATTCGTGAAGATCTTCGAGGGCCCTCCGCTAATCGTCTCGGTAACCGGGAACGGCAGGAAAGTCACGGAAAGCGTGGCGACTGAGAGACCGGGCGTAGAGATGGTAAGCGTCGTCGTGCCTGGGACAAGGGGAGCAGCGTCGACCAAGACATAGTCCTGCCCTATGGTGACGCCGATTATCAGGACCTTGGCAAGCACTGTGCTGTTGGATGATGTGATGCTAATATTCATCGCGGTTCTCGCTCGCGCCGGGGTCAATCCGCCGCCCTCGAGTTGAATCGCAATGAGAGGCAATGGACCCGCGGGCGTTGCCATTATCTTGTTGCCGTCTGGGGCAAAGGCAGCAAGGGAGGAGGGGGCGGGGATGACAGTCCCGAGGATTGCCCATGAGGTTGTATACCCGGTAGTGAAGGCGGACACTAGGGCCGTTACGTTGGCCGTGCCCTGCAGAATACCGGCGGTCACGTTCACCACGACGAAGCTTTGCCCTCCTGGGATTATGGCAGGAGACACCTTAATTATTGAGCTGTGCGAAGATGTGATATTTATCGGCACGTTGAATGGCGCGATCGCCGGCGAGCCGAAAGCGTCCTCAAGGTCTAGTTCAAGCGCCGCATGCGTGTTTCCGTCCGCCGGCAACTGAGTCGAGATGGGCTTCAGCACAACCTTTGACGGCACCGGCCCAAACGTCGTAAGCCCCACCTGGAAGGGAAGGAAGTTCGGACTTGAGGCCGTGAGCCTGGTCAAACCTACTTGGAAGGTGGATGTGAAGATGATCGCTGCCCAGTTCTGGCCTTTTGGAATCCCGAAAGTGACGCTGGTGAAGTTACCCACGCCCGTCACCGATGAGGTCAAAGTGATGCGCGTCGTCCCCGTGGAATTTATCATCGGAGCGGTGTCGTTCCACATCGAAACGACGACCGAGCTGTATGACTGATGGTCGGCCAAGACCGGATTAGGGCCTGTGAATACTCTCAGGTTGCACGGGGTAGGTCCGCCAGCCGTATTCTCACAATACTGGGGGCTTGCGATTTGGGGAGCCGCCGTCGCGATGTCTGCGAAGCCCGACTGGAGTCCAGGAGAGCTGGCGGTTATGGTCGCCACGCCGGCGAGGGCGGTCACGGAATAGTTTGCAATCACAGAAAGCGCTCCTTCCTTGATGACCGCGGCTTCGCTGGTGTTGATTATCGCGAGATTGGAACTTCTTATCTGTATTGTGATGTCCCGCGAGGCCCTGGTCGGATTGCCATTGGGATCGGTCAAAGCGACGACGAGCCTCCCGGTGCAACCGCCAGGCGCCACGGCAGGGGTACAAATGACCATGAGGTCAGGCTGAGCGAAGACCCTCACGGCGAGGGGCGGGAATCCCAAAACGGTCACAGTAACGAGACCCGAGTCAAAACCTGGGGCGGATGCAGTGATGACGGCGGAACCAGGAACGAATCCGCTGGCGTAGTCGACTTCGGCAAGGTAGTCGCCCTGTTTCATCGTGACGTTAGGGGAAGTCACATTCACCACATGGGCGTTTGAAGAGAAGAGGGATATTGATTCGAATGAAATGGCCTTCGCGGGCAGTCCGACGTCGTCCTCCAATTCCATGATCAGTTTTCCTGTGTTGGATGCCCTGGCTGGAACCGTGTTTGGAATCGCTGACAGGACCAAATGAGTTGGATAACCAACGGCCACAACGGTCGTCATGGCTACGGAGGCCGTCGTCAGGCCTGGCGTCGTGGCGGTGATCGTAGCCACGCCGGCGGTGTTGGTTGTGGTAAGATTGGCTATCGCGTAAGTCTGGCCAGCAGGAATGACTACTGCATCACTGATCTTCGCGACGTTTTCCTGAGAAGAAGTGAGCGAAACCTGGACGTCGGCAAGGGCGACGGTGGGGTTGGAAGCTTTGTCGAGAATGGAGACCACAATCGCAGGATACGTGTTGTTGTCAGCGGGCAGCTTCGAAGGAATCGGGGACAACGAGAGCGACGCCGGTGTAAGCGATTGCGGCGCTGCAGCTCCCGCGCTGTTGAGCGGCATCCCTCCGACGAGCGTGACAAAGACAAGTAGCCCCACGGCGAAGATTCGTGCGCGGCTGAACAATTTATCAAGCGACAACCCCGTTAGAGAATATTTAGGCTAGTAGATGCACTAGTCCAGATTTGGAATCTATCGCGACCGTTCCCGGTCGTCGCATTAGAGCGCGCGCCCAAGGAGTGAGCCTGAGAAGGCCACCATGAGGGCGCCCACTATGACCAGGATCAAAGAGTGCTTGAAGCCGTCTGCGACAGTCCCACCTCCCATCTTCCCGGCGACGAGGCCAATCACCCAGCCGTCGAAGATCGAGGCAGTCAGCAGCGCCTGCACCGTGCCTGGGGCTATCGACAGCCCTGGAAGCGGGGTTGTGGTGATGGGCGCGGTGAGGAAGTACACCATCATGAAGGTCGTGAGCACGAGCATTATCCCCGCCATGTACACCACGAAGATGTAAGGCCTAAGCGCGGAGCGCTTCTCAGATTCCAGCTCGTTGACCTTCCTCGTGAAATCTGCCATTGTCGAGAAGCTGCCCACCGTGCCCCCTCCAACGTCTACGACCTCGACCATCAATGTCCCGATCGCCATGGTTATCCAGCTGTCGACTGAGTTGGCGAAGGTCCTGATCACCTTGGTGATTGGAAGGCCCCACGAAATCTGGGATCCCATGGTCCTGATTGACTTTGAGAGGCGACCGTAGTTCTTCGACGTGAGCTGCTCAATGCTCCCCTCGGGCGAGAGGCCGATCTTCCGTCCCTCTGCAACGTCCCTTATGAAATCAGGTAGCGCCCTCTCCAGTCCGGAGCGCTCCCTTGACTGCCTGAAAGCCACCACTGACGGAATGACGTTAATCGAGGCGAGCGCGAGGGAGACGTGGAGGCTCAGGGGAAGCGGAATTGGGAGCAGGAATATCGCTGCGCCAATTGGCGCGCAAGCCAAGAACACGATGTATGGACGCTTGTTGAAGTAGGGCTGCTTGGCCTGCGTCCCGTCGATAATGAAGATGAACAAAGCCGACAGCGCGGGAACGATCAAGTAAGAGAACGTGAAAAGGCTCTGCAGTCCGGAGGAGTCCTGGTTAACCACGCCTTCCAGTTGGAATAGACTGAATAGGGTGATTCCCATGACCGCCGTCACT
>JBGPFY010000079.1:0-5222 GCA_041483615.1 Nitrososphaeria archaeon
ACCTTGGCGAGGACGAGCTCGCGCTCGAAGCCGGCGAGCTGGCGATGAGGGCGATCGCGCGGTAGCCTTCGGCCTTTGCCTCAGGAGCGGAGCTTCTTCACGAGCTGACTGGTCTTTGAGACGTTGCAGAGATACCAGTAGAGGAAGTACTGGAGCCCAACCCTGTGCTGGACCTCGCTGAACGCCTCGACGCCGTCCTCAAGGACTTCGACCTCGTACCTCTTGAAGAAGGCGTCTGCGGCAGTGTGCCGGACGCAGCAGTCCGTTGTCACCCCTGCGATTACGAGGGTGTTAGCGCCACGACCGCCGTAGAGGCTCCGAAGGATGTCGTCTAGCTCGGTCTCGTGAAAGCTGCTGTAGCTCGATTTGGGAACGACGAAGTCGGCCTTCTTTGGCGCGATCTCCCGAATGACCTGTCCCCCCTTGGTTCCCCTCATCGCGTGAGGCTTCCAAATGTTCAGCTCAAAGTCGGAAGGCTTGTGGGAGTCGTTGCAGTAGACCACCGGGACGCCCATTGTCCTGGACGCGTCCAGCAGCGCGGCCACGTTTGGGATCTTCGGGACCATTCTGTCACACTTTAGGACGCCGTAGACGAAGTCCTCCACCATGTCCACCACGAGGACCGCGTACCTCCTGTCGTCACGATAGACTCGCGGCGCCTTGAACGAGGAGGGAGGATAGACGAAATTGAGGGCCTCCATATCTGCCATGGCCCTCCCCTCCTTTCCGTAGCCGTGCGGCGAAGGCATGGTCGGGACGGGGGCCGGCCCCTTATAATCGATTTCCTATGAGAAGGAGATTGGGGTCATCCTTGGATTACTTGGATGGTCCCGATCATCCAACCCGGATGTATGGAGCAGACGTACCTGTAGTTCCCGGGGACGGTCAGCACCAACGTGAACGTCTGTCCCTGGTTCAGTATTCCAGAGTCCCATGCCTTCGCCCCGCTGGGGACCAAGACCGATCTGACGGTGTGTTGGACAAAGTCCTGGTCGTCCCACGCTATTGTGTTGTTGACCCCTATCACGACCTTGATCTTGGACGGCTGGAAGTTGAGCGATTCGTTGTCTCCGACCTCCTCAGGCAAAATGACTTTGGTGGTCCCGGGCAGAGACGAAGTGGACGAGGTGGCCTTTGTCGTGGTGGTCGACGAGCCGCTAGTCACGGCGGTCGTCGACGTGTGCGTCGTCGTGGTCGTAGTCGTCGTCGTAGCTGTCGTTGAGGAGGTGGAAGTCGAAGTCACCGAGACGGTCGTCGAGGTAGAGGTCGCGGAGGCGGTCGACGCGATGGTGGAGGATTGGGGTGAGCTGCTGAGCGTTGTGGTCGCTTGCTCCGATGTGGTGGTGGTCGAAGTTCCGGTCTGCGCCGACCCTCCAGCCTGGGTGCTCCCACTTCCGGTGGTAGCCGGCGTGGAAGGGAGAAGCATTTCAAACGAGAACGTCGCTCCGAGCAGAGCGAGAGTCATCCCGGCTATCAGCGCGACGGTGCCCAGCCGCCCGACGAGGCCTGCCGACCTTCTTGCGGGCATTTCTTCTCCCTTTCTCCGTCGGGCGACTCTTATTTTCTTCCGCTCAGATTACCGTGAGCTTCGTGTAGGTCGAGTCCAGGACCTCAGTCTGATGGATCCCGAACCAGTCTTCCAGGACCGTCG
The DNA here is from genome assembly GCA_041483615.1 of Nitrososphaeria archaeon. GTDB lineage: Archaea > Thermoproteota > Nitrososphaeria > Nitrososphaerales > Gagatemarchaeaceae > Gagatemarchaeum. The sequence continues at coordinate 1,652 of JBGPFY010000079.1, forward strand.
CATAGCTCTGCCTGAAGTCGATGTTCCAGAGGAGGTTTCCTGAGGAATCCAAGTTGGAGAGGCTCGGGTACTTCCCGTAGAGGCCGTGACTCACCTTTCCTCCGATCATGAACTGGGGGAGGGCTGTGCCGTGGTCTGTGCCTCGGCTGCCGTTCTCCTTGACCCGCCTACCGAACTCCGAGAAGGTCATCATCAGCGTGTCGTTGGCCCGCCCTTGGGCCGCGAGGTCGTTGTAGAAGGCGCTCACGCCGTCGGACAGCTGCTTGAGGAGGGCGTTCTGCGTCCCCTTCTGGTTCCCGTGGGTGTCGAATCCGCCCAGCGTGACGTAGACTATCTTCGGGTTGAGGCTCGAGGCGATGATCCCGGCTGCGAGCTTGAGCCTGGTCGAGAAGTCGTCGGTGGGGTACGGCACCTGCGGTGTGTAGTTGTTCGCAGCCGCCTGAATAACTGCCGAGGCAGATATGGCGTCGAGCCCGGACTTCATCATCTGGTTGACGAGCTCGTTGTACTCGGTGCACGAGCTGCAGGCGGTCTCGTTGAGCTGTTGGATTACGCTCTGGCTGCTCGTGTCCGTCTTGGTCAGGGGCGCCACCTTGAACCTCTGGACCGAGGAGAAGGAGAGCGGCTGCGCCGTCTGGCCTAGCAGGGTCTGGGGGACTAGGTCCTGCAGGTTGAGCGCCGTGGCTGGCATCTCGAGCTTGTTGGCCACGTCCATGTAGCGGCCCAGCCATCCGTTCGAGAAGGGCATGTCTGGCGCGGCGCTCTCCCAAATCGCGGTCGCTTCGAAGTGGGAAAGGTTCGGGTTGGGGTAGCTGACGCCCTGGATTATGGCCACGCGATTGCTCTTGTAGAGACTCATGAGCGCGCTCATCTGAGAGTTGAGCGCGACATCGCCGTCTATCGGGAGAATCTCGTTCTTTTGCAGCCCGATAGTCGGCCTGTTCTGGAGATAGGCGCTCTGGCCGTAGGGGACGACGGTGTTGAGGCCGTCGTTCCCGCCCATCAACTGGATCACGACGAGGGTCTTGTTCGAGGCGTTCTGGAGGGTGGTCGTGGCCACCTGGTCCATGTCCGTCGCCTCGATAACGGTCGGCCCGAGGCTCAGGGGGGCGACCGACGGGATGCCGGCGACCCTTGCTGCCACTTGTCTCAGCAGGTCTCTTCTTGTGTTTTTCAACTCATTTCACCTCAATTCAGGTTGTAGAACGGGCTGGCCATCGCGAGGCGGACCGTGTTCAACGTCTTGAGAGTCGGGCTCTTGTAGCTGGACGTCGAGGACTGAATCACCGAAAGGACTTCGCTCGGCATCCCGTCAGGAAAGAGCATGCCGACGAGGGCGTCCACTGCCTTGCCTTCGGAGACGCCGTTCCCGAAGATCTGGACAGGGTCAAGCCCACTCGCCTTGTTCTGCGCGGTGGTCTGGAGGCTTATCGGGAAGTTGAACCTCTCCATCATCGAGCCTGTGTTTATCCACTGGATCCCGCTGGGCCAGCCGAAGACGGAAGGAGGGTTGAAGAGCAGCTGCCCTTGGATGTTTGCAGTGGAGAGTAGCGAGCCCTGCGTCGCGGTGGCGTTCAGAGACCTGAGGGCCGTGGCAAGGTACTCGGTCGGGCTCTTCACGTTCGCGAGATACGCCTGGTTCGAGAGAAACTCGGGAGATGTCAGGATTGCTTCGACCATCGACTTGATGCTGTAGCCGGTGTCGAAGTAGACCGCCGAGAGCCTCTGGACCATTGCCTGGCTCGGGTTGGGATAGCCGAAGAACTGGAAGAGCTCTGTGGAGAGGTTCGCCGCGGTCTCAGGACGCTCGATGAGGATGTCGATTATGTCCTGGGGGCCGAAGTTGCCCGTATGTCCGAGGAAGGTCTTCGTGCTCATGTCGTGGTTGGCCGGGACGAACACCCCCTGCCCGGTCGAGTTGATTGAGAAGCCTGTGAAGGCCTTGGCGGCGTTGGTGACGTCGCTCTGAGTGTAGGGGCCCCTGCCGGCGGAGAAGACCTCCATTATCTCCCTCGCATAGTTCTCGTTGGGGTTGTTCTTCCTGTTCTGGACCCCGTCCAGCCACACGAGCATTGCGCCGTCGGAAGTTATCCCCGTCAGGAGGTCGTTGAAGTTCCCGAGGGCGTTGGCGCGAAGGAACTTGTTCTGCTGATACATGAGATATCCGTTTTGGACTTTGGACTGGGCAGTGGCAAAATGGTTGTGCCAGAAGAGGGTCATCTTCTCCTCGAGCGGCCTCGGCGTCTGGACAATCCTGTCAAGCCACCAAGACGCCAGGTTGTTGAGCTCGTTCTGCCTTGAAGGCACGGCGCCGGAGTAGGAGGTCCGGATGTTGGGCGTCACGGCCTCGAGGGCGCTGTTGTCGATCTGGTCGTAGTTCAGCAGATACTGCACCGCCGCGTCGTAACCCATCGCCTGGAACTTCGCCTGCTCCTGGGGACCCCCTCCGAAGCCCGCTCTCCGGAGAAGGTGGGGGATCCGAACCTGGGCTGACATCGGGGCCGACGGATTTTGGAACGAAACCAGCGCTGTGGTCCTCGAACTCGAGTTGGCGCGGACGACTTTGAGCAAATCAGCGCCGTAGATCGTCATCGCGGCCATGCCCGCGGTCGCTGCGGAGAGTCTCAGGAACGCTCTTCGGTCCATTTTTCACATCACTTGTTTCCGTATTGGGTCGCGCCGAATATTAGGCTGCGCGTAGTGGAATTGGAGTTTTGATCATTCTAATTGGAACTTCGCGAGAAGATTAGAAGAATCGTTGATTTTTTGGAGCTCGCTGGAAGATTCTCGGTCGAGAGAGGGTGTTCCCGAGGCTGGTCGCGGGGGAGAATTCGCAATCACATTTATATACTTAGTAATATGTGCTGACTAGATAGGTGAATCTGAGTTGAGTGAAACGAAGCAGATAACCCAGGACGTTCTTGACGAATGCAAAATAGTCCACGGCACGTGGAACCAGCTTACCAAGGTATGGACGTTACCGGTGATACACAGCCTCGGCCTGAAGGAGCCCGCCAGGTTCAACGAGCTCAAGAGGCGGACCGCGGGAATCAGCGCGACGAGCCTCACGGAAAGGCTGAGCGAGCTAGAGAGGCAGGCAATCGTCCAGCGCAAGGTCTACCCGGACTCGCCGCCCAGGGTCGAGTACTCGCTCACGAAGAAGGGCTGGGAGCTGCACGGGATCCTCGCCGAGTTTGCGGAATGGGCCGCGAGATGGGGCAAGCAGCTGGCTCCTGAGCTCAAGAGCGAGTAGCGCGGGCGAGACCTACTCAGCTGCGTCGAACTGTCAGACATATTAGCGGCCGGCTTTCCCTTTTCAGCGATGAGGAGCAAGGGCCTCTCCACGAAGGACATGGGGCGGTCTGGGGCAGTCGAGTTCATGGAAGACGAGGTCGCATTCATCATGCAGAGCAGGCTTGCGAGGGTGGCCACCGTGTCCGGGGCGGGCCAGCCCCACGTGGTCCCGGTCGTCTACGAGTTCGACGGCACGGCCTTCTACTTCACAGGATGGAATCTTGAAAGGAGCCTGAAGTTCAGGAACCTTGTCGAGAACAAGAGGGTCGCCATGGTG
>JBGPFY010000080.1:0-5221 GCA_041483615.1 Nitrososphaeria archaeon
ATGCGAGCAGCTCCAGAGAGTCGTTTGAAAGATGCCCATCCTGCCTCTGGAGGAATACCCAGACGTCCTTGTAGTCGGCGAGGACGACCTTGGCAGAGGTCGTGGCCGGAGGTGAGGTCGTTGCGCTCATGCCAGCAGCTCCTCACCGAGCATCTTCAGGGTGAACGGTGTCAGCGCCCCCTTCATGACGAGGTCGTCCTTGAGCGTTTGGGGCAAGGCGTCCGCGACGTCGCCCTTTCCGAAAGGCCCGTAGTCCTTCCCTTCCCAAACGGTCTTCTCCAAACTCTTTGTGAAGACAAGGCTCTTGTCGAGAGTCTTCTGCGATGCGGGCGCACCCAAAAGGATGGCAGGCCCAACTATGACCGCGGATCCCCCGAATCCCAACCTCGCCGGGTCGGCGTCGAGGATATCGGCTGTCCACTTTATCGGCTCCATTATTTTCCCCTTGTAGTAGTTCTCTATCACGCGGTTGAAGTCGACCGACTGGATCGTCTTCGCAGCGTACTCGGGGGCGAAAGTCATGAGGCAGGGCGCTTCCATCTCGAGCCTCTGTATCGACCTTCCAATCCTCCTGCCAGCATGAACCCTCAGAGAGTCTGGGTCGACGTCAAGCTCTTCAACGTACGTCGCGTGGGGGAGCTCAATCTTCATCTTCTGGGAGAGCACCTCCGCGACTTGGGGCCCGACGCTCCCTGTTTCCCCGTCGCTGGTCCTGATCCCCGCGACGACGACGAATTTCGTGACGTTGGCCTTCTCAGTCCGCAGCCGCGTCATGGCTTCGTCGCGCGAGAGGTTCCCCTCGACGAGGTGGCCGACTATCGAGGTCCGCGTCCCCGGCTCCTCGTTGTAGACCTTGTTCGGGAGGACGTTCTGGTCGTAGAGCTCCCGCGCCTTTGCCTCGATCTCCTGCATTGAGGCGCCGCCGATGATCAGCTTGATGAGCTGCTCGAACGGGGTGACGTGCTTCTCGTATATCTTGAAGACCGCGAGCCCGACCGCATATGCAGTGGCTACCGTATCGGAGCCCGCCAGCCGCGGGTCGCTGAGGATCATCTCCTCGTCGACGCCGGTCGCCTCCGCATTGTAGAGCGGGATGAGGACGGGCTTTAGTCTCGCATCTGGACCCATGCTCAATGTGACGATCTTTCCGCCTACGCGCCTCTTCAGGTAATCCGCAGCCTCGATGGCCTTCTCGTCGTTCGGGTTGACGATCATCTCCATCTGCTGGCGCTGGACGATGTTATCGACCCTGACAACCTTGGCGCTCCTGCTCGGAACACCTTTCACGAGTGCAATGATAAGCAATGGCGTCCCTCGGCTGCCATGCCGACCATAAAAGTATTGAGGGAGAAGAAAAACCGCGGACGATATTTCGCCATTTTTCGTCAATCTACGTAGTGGAAGAGGCCTGGGAATTCCTAGATAGAGGCCTGTATTGCAGCGATGCCTTCACGTATGGTCTGTGCGCCCCTCGAGAACTGGGCCATCTCCTTCTCGTTGAGGTCCAGAGGGAGTATCCTTTCGACCCCCTTGGCACCCAACACCAAAGGCACTCCGATGCAGAGACCGGTCACCCCGTACTCTCCTTCGAGGTAGGCGGAGGCGGGTATGACCTCCTTCCGGTCCCAGGCTATCGCCTTGACCATCCTCACAACCCCGTTCGCCGGAGCGTCGACCGTCGCGCCCTTCTTCGATATGACGTCTATGGCGACCCGCTTCGTCGTCTCCATCGCCAAGGAAATCTGCGTCTCGTCCATGAGCTTGGTCAGAGGCACGCCTCCTATCGAGGTGTACCTGGCGAGGGGAAGCATGCTCTCGCCGTGCTCGCCGATTACCAGGGATGTCACCGAAGAGTGGGAGATGTCCAGCATCGCCGAAATCGTCGACTTGAACCTGGAAAGGTCGAGGATGCCGCCCATCCCGACTACCCTGCCCTTCGGGAAACCGGTCTTCCGGAGGACCACCCAGTTCATCACGTCCATCGGGTTGGTGACCGTGAGCGCCACGGCCCCAGGGGCGTGTTTCGCTATCTCCTTTGCGACGGCGGCTACGATCCCCGCGTTCTTCTCCAGGAGGTCCATCCTGGTCATGCCGGGCTTGCGCGCCAGCCCGGCCGTAATCACCACGACCTTCGATCCGCGGAGCGCGGAGAAGTCAGTGGAGCCCCTCACTTCGACGTCCACGCCCGTCTCGGCGATCTTCTGGGAGATGTCCATCGCCTCCCCCTCCGCCAATCCCGGCACGATGTCGACGAGCGACACGTCATCGATGCCCGCGGAGGCGACCTCGAGCGCCGCCTGGGCCCCGACCCGGCCTGCCCCCAGGAAACCAATCATTTTTGAGTAGCGACCGCTCCGGGCGCGACGGCACCCCGAGCCGAGTAAAAAAGCTAGCCCAACCGTCGGAGGTGCGCCCTTACAGCCTCAATCCGTAGGATTGGGCGAAGTCCTCGAACTGGACGTAGGCCTGGAGGAACATCATTCCTTTGTCGCTTATCCTGTACTTCGATGCCTTCTCGAGTGTCTCTTGGAGGAGGAGGCCGGCGCCTACGAGCTCTACGATGAGCTTGGTCATCCGGCTGTATGAGACGTTCCCGCGCCTGAGCAAGGTCGTGATACCCACTCCCTGCCCGTCCGTGTTCATGTCTCGCGCGGTCGCCAAGATGTCCGCGATTATCTTGCCTTGGGTCCTATACTGGGGCATTCAACATATCTCCTGGCTTCCTGAACGAGAACCTCAGGACCGGCACGAATAGCGCAACTAGTCCAACTTCCCTCATCAAAAGCTGCAACAATGTTAACAATCCTATGTCTGGGGCGGCGAGCGAGACCCACCAGCCGGCCGCGAGCATCCCCAGTCCGGCGGCGATCATGAGGGTGTTCGGGTTCTTCGTCTTGCTGTAGGACAGACCGGTCTCCAGCACCCCGTATAGGATGAAATAGAATGAAAGGCTCCGCAGGACCGTCTCGACGCTCGTCTGACTCAATGCGAAGATCGGAAACAGGATGAGCAAAGGTCCCAGCCGCCGAGACACCATTACGTCCAGGACATGGGAGAAGGCGAGGAAGAAGTACCCCACCGTCTGCAGGAACATGCCCGCGATCAGGATGGTGTCAACGGAGACCCCGAGCCCCGGGACGCTGCCAAAGGCCCCGACGCCGTCGAGCCCTTGGAGGACGAACCCTGACCCGAGGAAGACGAACGCCGCGGCGAGCCGGAGCATCGAAGAGCTGCTCGTTTCCCGCACTCCTTTGTAGGCGACGAGGGCGATGGAAAATGCGACGAAGGCCCCAACGAACTGTAGGGCGTTCTCGAACATGACAAAATCTGACCCCACAGGCCTGACCTGTGTCCTTGACTCTCGACATTAATATAAAAGCTTGATGCACTGCGAATTGATTCTCGCTTGAACGGCGGGAGTGCAGGTGTGACCTTCAGGGGACAGAGTTTTCCACAAAAGCTAAATAGGAGTGAAATATTTTCAACTTTGGCTAAGCCCCTCCGGTGTATAGCGTGTCATCTGAAAGAGATTTCTCAAGACTGATGAAGTTGCAACGGGCGCTCGACAAGTGCCCAAGATGCGGGAAGGGGCCGATGGTTGTCGACAACGCTGGAGGAGAGCTCGTTTGCAGCAATTGCGGATTCGTTGTCAAGGATAAGATAGAGGAGACGGGCCCCGAGTGGAGGGCTTTCTCCAATGAGCAGAAGGACGACAGGTCGAGGGGCGGGATTCCCACCTCGATCGCGATGCACGACATGGGCCTGGCGACGGTCATCGGGGGCCTCAACAAGGACGCATCGGGCAAGTCGCTTTCGGCTTCCATGAAGGCCACGGTGGAGAGGCTCAGGACGTGGGACAGCAGGAGCCAGGTCCACGAGCCCATGGACAGGAACCTGAGGCAGGCCTTCAGCGAGCTCGACAGGCTCTCGGACAAATTATCTGTCTCTGAAGCGGTTATCGAAAAGGCGGCCTACATATACAGGAAGGCCTTGGAGCGGGGGCTGGTCAGGGGGAGGTCGATTTCCGCAATAATCGCGGCCTCGCTCTACGCCGCCTGCAGGGACCGCGAGACGCCGCGAACACTAAAGGACCTGGCCGTGGTCTCCAACCTCAAGAAGAAGGACATCGCAAGGTGCTACAGGCTACTCCTCAAAGAGATGGACATCAAGATGCCCGTGGTCGACCCCACAAAGTGCGTCTCGAGGATCGCCTCGAGGGCGAACCTCTCGGAGAGGACCAAGAGGAGGGCGTTGGAGATACTCAAGAAGGCCGAGGAGGCGAGGATCTCGGCCGGGAAGGACCCAATGGGCCTCGCCGCCGCCGCGCTCTATGTGTCGTGCACCCTGGAAGGGGAGGACAAGACGCAGAGGGACGTCGCGGAGGCTGCGGGGGTGACCGAGGTCACCATCAGGAACAGGTACAAGGGACTCAGGTCGGCACTCGGCATCTAGACGGTCCAAATCGTGCCAATCGGGGTCCGCGGATGGAGCCGGAATATGGAACGGCAATCCATAACGCGTAATATCGCATCGTGACGATTACGCAGACGTAAGGCCTAGGACATGGCCAAGCTAATCAAAGAGAAGGCGCAACGTGACCCCAGTGAGAACACGGTCGCCCTCGTCAAGCTCGTGACCGAGATTGGTCCCGACATCGCGGAGATATCGAGGCGGCTGAGGCAATACAAGGAGAGCGTCAGATACCGCTACAAGGAGAAGATAGTCAAGCGGGGCTTTGCGATCAAGGCCGACGTGGACTACGGAGCCCTTGGACTTACCAGGGTGGTCATGAAATTGAGGGTCTCCGCGGCCTACAGCGAAAACGCGCATGAAATCTTCAGGACGATGAGCGACCTCTCCTACCTCGTGGCGTACGCGGGGACGATGCCTCACGACGTGTACATTGTCCACGCGGGAGTCCCCACCGAGTTCACAGCGGAATTCCATCGCTTCATGGAGAGCCTCAAAGCCGAAGGGATATTCTCGTCGGCCGAGCTCTTCGACTGCAATTGGTTCCGGGTCGCGCCCATGCGCGCGGAATGTTTCGACTTCGATGAAGGCATTTGGGATTTCGACTGGAGCAACCCTCCGCCAGTCGACGAGAAAGCGGCTCGTGCCACCATCTCGGAGAGGAAGAAAATTGACAAGGTGGACCTGCTTTTGCTGAAGGAGCTCTGGAAAGACGGCGACCGCTCCTTGATGGAAATTCAGGCTGCGATCA
>JBGPFY010000081.1:0-5221 GCA_041483615.1 Nitrososphaeria archaeon
GACCTAGAGAGCCTCGACCACTCTCTCAGGGACCCGAACATCCTGAGAGTAATCGACGCCCCGCACCCGGTCGTCGGGACAAAGTACGTCGTCTGGCCAGTCTACGATTTCGAGGTGGTAGTCGAGGACAAGCTCTGCGGCGTCACCCATGTGCTGAGGAGTTCCGAATTCCATGTCGCGCTCCAAGACCGCATCAGGGAACTCCTCGGCTTCCCCGAGGTCGTGGTCGAGCAGTTCTCTCGCTTCAACTTCAAGGGCACACCCGTGTCGAAGAGGCTCCTCCGCCCCCTCGTCGAGGAAAAGGTCGTGACAGGGTGGGACGACCCCCGGATGCCCACGATAGAGGGCGTGAGGCGCAGGGGCATCGTCCCCGAGGGCATCCGCCAGTTCACCCACCAGGTCGGGTATGGGAAGACCGAACACATCTTCGACTGGAGCCTCCTCTTCGCCGTCAACAGGAAGATCCTCGACCCCGTTTCGCGACGGCTCTTTTTCGTGCCCGACCCCGTCCGGGTGAAGGTCAAGGGGGCTCCATCGCGCGTGGTCTCCATCCCGTTCCACCCCACACAGGAGAAGCTCGGAAAGAGGGAGATTTCCGTCGCTGCTGACGCGACCCTCTTCCTCCCGTCGAGCGACGTCTCCGCCCTCAAGGAAGGCGTCGTCTTCAGGCTGATGGACCTCTACAACGTCCGCCTCGTCTCAAAGGGAGGGGGGTCCGCTGAGGCCGAATACGCTGGGGACGAGCTGAGGTACGACCTGAAGAAGCTCCAGTGGGTGTCCGACGACATGGAGAAGAGCCCAGTCGAGGTGCTCGAGCCCTCGGAGCTCTACAGCGAGGACGGCACGATAAACCCGAACAGCCTCACCGTCCGGAGCGGCTTCGCCGAAGCCTCGTTCGCCGCGTTACAACAGGGCGAGATCGTGCAGTTCCCGCGGTACGGGTTCGTCAGAGTCGACTCTCCAGGACGATGCGTCATGGCGCACTCCTAGGTCCCGTTCACTTGGGGCTCTCGGTACTTTCCTTTGCGCCGGCCTTGTGCCATCCGCCGGCGGTCACGAAGATCACTCCGAGGGCAAGGAGGACGATCGCAGGCGCAACATTCCCAAAGAATAGGAAGACCAGGAACGCCACGATCAGAAGGGCGAACCCGATGCCCGAGGTCATCTTTCCGTCCATTCGCGACTCTTCCTGCCAAAAGTGCATGCTCTCACCGTTTAAGCCTTAAGTATCCGACGAAAAGGGCAGGGCCGGGAGATTTCATAGATGACCCCGAAACCATACTTTGTAAAATTCGAGACCCCGAAAGAGGTCGCAGAAGCAGCCTACGAGGTCCTGAGACAGGCATCCAGGACTGGGAAGGTGAGGAAGGGGACCAACGAGACCACGAAGGCCGTTGAGCGCGGCATTGCCAAGCTTGTGATAATCGCTGAAGACGTGCAGCCCCCTGAGGTGGTTGCCCATCTGCCGATAATCTGCGACGAGAGGAAGATACCATACGTCTTCGTCTCCTCGAAGGACCAGATCGGCCCGGCAATCGGGATCGACGTCTCAACGGCCGCCGCCGCAGTGACGGATGCCGGAGAGGGACAGGCCATCCTCGACCAGATCACGCAGGAGCTTGCCAGAGTGAGGGGCGGCGCGGCCCAGACAGCCGCAGCAAAGGCGTAACGAGAATTGAGCAGCGGCGGCAGCAGGCAGAGCGCAGAATCGATAACCCCCGCAGAGGTCGTTCAGATCGTGGGGCGCACCGGGGTAGCCGGCGAGATCACCCAGGTCAGGGTGAAGATCCTGGAGGGCAAAGAGAAAGGGCGCATCCTCACGAGGAACGTGAAAGGCCCCATAAGGCTGGCCGACATACTTTTGTTGCGAGACACGGAAAGAGAAGCTCGCAAGATACGGTGATTCCTTGAATTGTACACGCCTAAACGATGCCATTTCTGCGGGAAAGACGTGCACCTCGGGACGGGCATACTCCTCGTGATGAACGACGGGACCTCGAAGAGCTTCTGCTCCAACAAGTGCAAGGCCAACGACCTGAAGCTGAGGCGGGACCCGCGCAAGCTAAAGTGGGCGCGAAGGAACAAGCCGCTTCGCTAGGCGAGGAAAGAGATGTCGTCGCAACCAGACCCCAATGAGAAGACGCTCATCGTCGTAAAGCCCGACGCGGTCGCGCGCGGGTTCGTGGGCGAGATACTGAGAAGATTCGAGAGGAGGGGCATGAAGATCCTTCAGCTCCGGGCCCAGAAGATGACGAAGACCAAGGCAGAGGAGTTCTACAGCGTCCACAAGGAGAGGCCCTTCTTCGGCGAGCTCGTCGGCTTCTTCACCAGCGGGATGACCGTCGGCGCCGTCCTCCAGGGGAGGGACGCCGTCGCGATGGTCAGGAGGATGGTCGGGGCGACCAAGAGCTGGGAGAGCGCCCCCGGGACGATTAGGGGTGACCTGGCCACGGGCCTGACCGACAACGCGATCCACGCATCGGACTCCAAAGAGTCCTTCGAAAGAGAGAGCAAAGCCTACTTTTCCTGACGCGCACGTGGCGAGGGCGCGACGATTTGCTAACTCCTTACTCGAAAATAGTTGAGGCGCGGCATATTAGGCGTCCGCGGCCGCTTGTCCTTTGCAAATGGGATCCGTTTCGCGCGCCCTCGCGCTGGAGCAAACGGGCGACTACCGCAGTGCGGTCAAGTCCTTGATGAGCGTCCTCGACGACATTGAGGCCTCCTCCGAATGGGACAGCGTCTGCGAATGGATCGCTGGCTGCTTCGAGAAGATAGGCGAGAACGCCGAGGCGGGCTTCTGGTATGAGACGGCAGGACAGCTGACCCTCGCGGGCGACTCTTTCCCCGTCCCGCAGAGAGTCTCACAGGCCCTCTTCTTCGTCCAGAGGGCGTCGGACTGCTACTCGAGGTGCGGGAGCGAGGGAGACATGGCGAGCGCCAGGACGAGGGCGATAAGCGTGGTGTTGGAGAGAGCATGTCCTCCCGCGTGATGTTCTTCAGGTCAATCGCGCTGCGCCCTAAGCCCAAGCGCCGACGAGGCGCCTAGCAAGCCTACGGAGAAGCCATCTCATCGCGGCTTACCTCATCCTAGGTCTTCGGCTCCGAGCCGCCTAGGAAGAAGTTGCTGATCCTCTGCCGAATGGTGGCCGTCGTGTCTATCTGGAAGTAGAGGTCGAGGGACTTCAAGGAGTGAGGGAAATTGGGTCCCCTCCCGACCCTGAGCAAAGGTCGCCCTGTGCAGGCCGACAACACGGACTCGATGAACCTCTTCCCGTCCTCGGGAGACCTGCTCACCGAACACCGGACCGAGAGTATCTCTCCGGTTTCGACATCCTTCGCCAGCCAGATTACAGCCTGGGTCTCCTTGTTAAGATAAGCGATGTTCTCCTCTATCGTGACGAGCCGCCTCGTCTTCTCCAAGGTGGGGAGCGTAGCCATCATCGCCTTGTGGGCGTCGTGGACCGCGACATGGGATATGCCCCCGAGGAGCTTCGACGCGTCTCGATATGTATACCCCGAGGTGCACATCACCGCGGCCAGGACCTTCTTTTCGATAGGAATCCGGCTTCTCTTGATGACATTCTGGTCTTTGGCCCATGCCGAGAGGAACTCGACTATCGTGGGAGTAGGTGCTGTAGTCAAGTTAAGTTAAGATAAACCCTCTCCGGGTCATTAATGAGCTTTACCAAATTGGTCTAACAAAGGGGTCTGCGAACAACGTTAAGTTAGCGTTAGTCGGCTGTTAACTTAACAGAATTCATAAGGGTTATCTAGAAATTTCTACCCTAACCAGACTAAGATGGAAGTAAGTAACGAAGGAATGGACTTCATAGAAGCCGAAAAAATCGCAGCAGTAATGCGGATGGCCAAACCAAACGTCACCGTGATAGGTGTCGGTGGAGCCGGAAGCAACATAGTCTCCTGGATCAAGGAGCGAGGCATCGCCGGCGGCAAACTCATTGCCGCCAACACAGACGCAGCACACCTGAGCATCACCAAGGCGGATCGCAGGATCCTCATGGGCGAGAAGCTCACGCACGGCCAGGGCGCCGGAGGGTACCCACAGCGCGGTGCGGCAGCCACAAAGGAGTCGATCGACGAATTCCAGAAAGAAACACAAAACTCCAACATCATCTTCATCTGCGCAGGCCTCGGAGGAGGCACAGGAACGGGCGGGGCGGAGGTCCTCTCAAAGGAGTTGCAAAGGCAGGGCCGCCTAGTGATAGGCGTCGTGACTTTGCCGTTCTCCGTCGAGAGGTACAGGTACGAGAACGCGAAGAACGCGCTCAAGGTTCTCCGCCAGTACTGTGACACCGTCGTCGCGATCGACAACACCAAGCTGTCCAAGGTCGCAGGCGACCTGCCGTTACAGCAGGCGCTGGGAGTTGCCAACGAGCTGGTAGGCCAGTTCGTCAAGGGCATCACCGAGACCATCACCACAGCCAGTCTCATCAACATCGACTACGCAGACCTTAGGGCGATATGCGAGCGCAAGGGTCTAGCCGCGATCGGTGTCGGAGAGGCCAAGGGCTCTGACAGGGTCGAGGTCGCGATCAGGCAGGCCATCGAAGGGCAGCTGCTCGACATCAGGGACGTGACAAAGTCGCAAGGGGTACTCGTCCACGTGACAGGCGGCTCGGACGTGACGCTGGAGGAGGTCACAAGGGCAGGCGAACTCGTAACAAAGACGCTACCTCCGAAGGTCAGGATCGTCTGGGGCGCGCGTGTGGACCCATCCCTGGAAGGACGCGTGAAGTGCATGGTCATGCTCACTGGCGTGGAGAGCACTTTCCTCGCGCAGCAGCAAGAGTACAGCTTCTCATTCGGTCCAATCAAGATCGGTCCAAGAAATTAAGAGCCAAGGGCTGCGAGCCTTTAGCCTTCTTTCCTTTTATTTTTCCGAGACCTAGCGTGAGCTGTGGTCCCGGCATCAAGACGGGGAGCTTTCATCCATAAGAGCTAAAGTGCACCAACTCCAGGACCGCGTTCGTGAATAGCCCGCTCCTCGCCCGCGCCGGGGCATTCTTGTTCGCCGCCTTGCTATTCCTGAGCGCAGCGCAGGCCGCGGAGGCGGACACAATTATCCTCCGATCTACCAACGATGTTTCCTTATATACAACCCGGAGTTGTAAAGACGTTGCGATTTAGCGTACGTCAACACAAGCTTATCAGGCTGTTACCACCAGCGGCCAGCCAGTAATCATCCTCAAGGAAGGGA
>JBGPFY010000082.1:0-5153 GCA_041483615.1 Nitrososphaeria archaeon
GAAGCCCGACGGAGGGAGCTTCGAAATCCCCGACGGTCCGTGCATCAACTTCAAGGACGCTAGCGGGAACGAGTACGCGATTCTGCAGATGATCAGGCCTCACATCCTGGAGGGGGAGTCCCGCAGGCGCAGCGGAAGGAAATGATTCGTCGACTCAGCGGGCGCCTTGATAGGCGGCCCCGACTAGACTAGACATGTCCCCCTTCGCGGAAGAAAGCGACGAAGGTGAAGCGAGGTGGACCTGGATGTAGACGTTGCCCTTCGTGCAAACTCCGGTAGCGACCGCTCCGTTTCCATCAGGGTCGGTCTCGCCGAACCCGTAGCAGAGCCCGTAATGCCGGTAGTTCGCGAGGGCCGCCGTTACGTCTGTGTAACCCAATAGCCCTTTCGCGTTGGCTATGACGCTCTCGATGTAGGTCTGAGCGGACTGTGGGGCGTCGAAGACCAAGATGGTCATGTTGGCCAGAGACCCGCCTGCCGAGGAGAAGGTCGAGTACCCTCCGCTCACGAGGCCTGGCTCGACCGGATTCAACTGTCCGGAAGGCCCTTGCGTGTATCCGGCAGGAGCATGACCTGCGGCCGAGGAGATTACCGAAAGGGCGGCCACTGAGTAGGAGGTCGCGGTGGTGGACGTAGCGGCGCTCGTCTCGGTGGGCGGGTTGAAGGTGCCGAGAGAGAAGAGGAGCAAACCCAGGATAACGACTGACGCCGCCCCCAGTGTGGCGAGGTATCTCCTTCCCCGCGGCGGCTTGTTGCGATCGTCGGCGAAAACGTCTGGGGTCAGGAAGAGCGCCTCAAAGCTTGGAGCGGCGCGAGGTCGAGTCGGGGCATGAGCAGTATCCAATTCACGCGGGCCTAGCCTCCGCCCGCCTCCCCGCCGAGCTCGTGAGGCCAGATCTCCTCCATCTGCTTCTGGTTGTAGTACTTGTGGCCCTTGTGGGTCTCCATCTCGTTCTCGAAGAAGTTCACCCTGCACGTCATGCAGTAGTAGTCGGTCGGCGGAGGCTCCAGCCTCTCCTCCAGGACGTGGACCCTCTCTGAGAAGGAAGAGACGGGGAAGATCTCGACGCTCCCGATCAGATAGAGAGGCTCCAGGTAGTCGCGGAGGGCCTCGAAGCTGTCCGTCTGGAGGACGATGAACCGCGCGTGTTGTATCGGCGCCGTATACATGGCCACGATCTTGATCCCGAGCCTGCTTGCCAGGTCGATCTG
Organism: Nitrososphaeria archaeon; assembly: GCA_041483615.1. Classification (GTDB taxonomy): domain Archaea; phylum Thermoproteota; class Nitrososphaeria; order Nitrososphaerales; family Gagatemarchaeaceae; genus Gagatemarchaeum. Next base: position 1,213 of record JBGPFY010000082.1, read on the forward strand.
GAGGCTGCGATAATGCCTGTCCACGGCATCCTTCCCTTCGTTCCCCGGGCACTTGTCTACGCTGTGCCTGTGGGATATCAGGAGCAGCAACAGGTCACATGAAACTCGGGCTTGAATTAATGCGTTTCTGGGTGCGCCAGGTCGGCCTTTGGGCCCCTATGTGGTCTCGGGCCGATGGCTTAATGAGGCCGGTCCATGAGGAGAGGTCGAGGATAGCCATATGGCCGGAATCTTGTCGGAGGAGCAGCTTCTTCGGGAGCTGCGCGTCCTCTACGCGAATAGGCCGTTGCAGTTCACGAAGCTCGTAATGAAGTACTATAAGGGAGACAGGGCCAAGCAGATTATCGAGACGTTGAAGGCCTGGCCTTCGGGCTAGTTCGTCGTATTGTGACGCTATGGCCGCTATTGTGGCCCATAGATTATTTCGGAAAGTGCTATACTTGCTTCCTCCTGTCAAAGGACGTGAGGCCTATGAAGACAGGGTGGGGCTGAGAATTGAGCGAGACGACCCATTCCCAGTTTGACCGCGGGGCCTTTTGCCAATATTGCGGAGGGAAGCTCAATCTCGGATATCATTTCAAGTGGCATCTATGTGGCGGCTCCTATTGCTACATCCACATGGCGCGGCACGTCAGAACGCACGCGCCCAGACCAGTAACCGATCAAGTCAACGCCAGATAGCCCAGGATTTCGCTGTCGCGAACCTCGAAGGCTGACAAATTCCACCTGCTCCCATGATTGATGAGTCCGAGATTGGCCTGTCGCCAGAAGACTTAAACATGGCTGGATAATCCGTCCAGCCTGCAAATGTCACCAAAGACCCTCTACGGCATCGTGGCCGTTCTGCTCGCGGGCCTGATAATCACCTCTACCTTCGGAGTTTACTATTACGACCAATTCTCGCAACAGTCCCAGGCCGGGAACCGGTATTCCTCCGAACTCTCCGATGCGACGACCCAGTACAACCAGCTTGTATCTCAATATAACTCAGCTCTCTCGCTCTACAACCAGACGCTCGCTCTTCTCGCCGGGACGGTCGGCGCCGTGAACACGTCGCTGCCCATATACGGGGAGGCGAGTTCCCAGCTTTCGGGGCTCTGGAGCAGCTACCTCAAGCTGAAACCACAGTCGGCCCACGTCTATTCGGCCGACATCCTGCTCAACTTTGGAAACGGGACGAGGCACTGGTACAACAACACGCAGATTCAGCCGGGCTGGAACCTCTATACCGCGACAGTGGTGCTCACAGGCGGAAACATGCAGGCCACTTGGTATCCCTCTTTCGGGGAGCACCTTGTGAACGCGATCGACGGTGTGTCGGGCACGAAGACCAACTATTGGCTCATCTGGACCTACAACTCCACAGCGTTGTGGCAGAAGGCAGATGTTGGAGCTGACGACATCCGGGTCTACAACGGGTCGGTCTTGGCTTGGACCTTCTGCGGACAGACCTGCCAGCCCTGAGAGGGGCCTAGCCTTCCAGTCTAAGTCGAGGACTGCGGGACGAGCGGTCCCTTCAGGCTCTGCAGGGCTTCGATGGGCGGGAAGCGGCCTCCTGCCCATCCGTGCAGGAACGAGCCTCCGCTTATGCAGATCCGGCCACCTGAGTCTTCGATGTGGCCGAGCAACCCCCCGGCGTTCAGCTCTTGGGACGTGTCCCCGCCTAGGAATATCAGGCCGTCGCCGCTAATCCTCTTGGTCAGCTCGAGCCCGTTCTGGTAGCCTTGCTCGTACACGCCCAGAGGCCCCGCTCTGATCCTAAGGGGCTTCTCTTGAAGAGCTGAGGCACAGGTTTCCAGAGTCTCGGGGCCGATGTCCCTCATCTCGCCCTTTGTCTTCGGAAGGCCCTCCAGCTTGACGTTCCTCCTCACCCCGCCGTCCTCGACAACGAAGTCGATCGGGTGCCTGAGCCCGTGTTCGCCGTGACCTTGCAGGAGCGAGTCGAGCTTCTTCGCCTCCCCAAAGTCCTCGGTGCTGAACTTCTTCGCGAGGAACTTGTTGTTGGCCTCCCCGAGGTCGTACCCCCTTGACTTTGCGATGACCTGTCCCGGGAGCCCTCCTGTGAAGATGTCGACCCCCATCTGAGCTATCTTCATCAAGTCAGCGACCTTCTGTATCTTGGCGCCTCCAATTATCAGGGCTTTCGGCTCGCTGTTTATGACCTCTTGGAGGATCCTGAGCTCGTAGGATGAGCGAAGGCCGATCCACTTCGGGGCGATATGAGGCAGGCACATGAGGCTCGAGTCCTCCCCGTGCCAAGTCGGGATCGAGTCGTTCACGCAGCTCTGGATGAGGCCCTTGAAGAACGGGACGTAGGTGTTGGCCTCGGCATCCCACTTTTTCTCTTCTTCGAAAGACCGCATGTTGTCGAGGAGGATGATCTGTCTCCGCTTGAGATTCCTGATCTTCGCCTTGGTCTCCTGAGCGAAGATCTTTTCATGTGGCACGAAGTCGACCGACATGTCCTTGGGGAGAAGCTTCCTCAGGGTCTCGCAGCGGGGCGCGAAGGATGTGAAGTCGTCGCCGCCCTTCCTTCCCTGGTGGCTCATGACCACCAACCCGGCGTAATCGGAATACATTTCGAGCACGTGCCCGTAAACCCGCATCCTGAGGGCGTCCTCATCGATCTGACCTTTCGAAGCGGGGAGGTTGATGTCCGCGCGGACGAGCACTGGCGTCTTGAGCTACCGCCCTAGGTTCACCAGCTTGTAGGGTTGTAGCTTACTCGAGTTCACAAGTCAAGTTTGACTTGAATAATATTCATGAATTCCGGAAGAAAGTTCGCGCGCTCGGCTTCTTTTACGGCGCCGAAAGCCGGCACCAAGAATCTGGCCGGTCGGCCCGAGCGATGTCTGGCGAGAGGTGAGAATGTGGCGATTCTTCGGTCACATCTTTGCCGCCGGCTTCATCTCTGACATCTCGGGTTCTTCGTCCTTGGGCTCGATTTCTTCGCCGTGGAGGGCCGCGTCGCCTACCCTCATCTGCTCCTCGGACATCCTCAGCGGCATGAAGATGCCTATGGCCTTCCAGATTACGAAGGTCACGACGAAACTGTAGACGATTACGACGAGCGCTGCCACAATCTGGATTCCGAGCAGATTGATGTTGCCGAACGCCGCCCCCGTGAGCCCGGGGTACACGAACTGGGTCGCCGCCGGGTCCGCCAAGATTCCGGTCAGCACGCCACCTGTCAGGCCCGCCACGCCGTGAGCCGGGAAGACCCCTAGCGCGTCGTCCAGCTTCAGCCTTGGCATCAGCCTGTATGTCGCTAGCCAGGGTATGCTTCCCCCAGCTATTCCCAGGACTATCGCGCCGTATCCGCTCACGTAGCCGGCTGCGGGTGTGATTGCGACGAGGCCTGTGATAGCCCCGCTCATCGCCCCGACCAGCGTCGGCTTGCCCAGGAACTTCATGTCCATGAGCATCCAGACGATTACGCTCACAGCGGTGGCCAGATCGGTATTCAAGACGGCGATTGAGGCGTCGACGCTACTGCCGTAGGGGTCGCCTCCGTTGAAACCGTTCCAGCCCAGCCACAGGAGGCCCGCGCCGACGAATACAAAGTAGAGGTTGTTCGGCTTGATGCCTCGGCTCTTCACCGCCCTGGGGCCGATTGCAATCGCTGAGGCGAGGGCAGCGATACCCGCGTCGAGGTGGATAACGTAGCCGCCGGAGAAGTCCACTGCTCCCATCTGGGCCAGCCACCCCCCGCCGAAGAGGGCGTACGCGAGGGGGCAGTAGACAAGGAGCGACCAGACGGGGACGAAGATCAGCCACGCCTTGAAGTTCGTCCTCTCTATGATGGCGCCCACGAAGAGCAGGGGCGTGATGGCAGCGAAGACGAACTGGAACCATACGACCGTAGACGTCGGCAGATTCAGGGCGATCTGCGCGGGACCGATTAGAGCCTGAGAGCCCTCGGTCAGGGCGGGCGCGATGGA
>JBGPFY010000083.1:0-5105 GCA_041483615.1 Nitrososphaeria archaeon
CCGAGCGCGAGCGCGCAGAGGGAAGACGCGGAGTCAGGCGAGATTGGGATATGGAGAAGATGCGCCTCGTTTCTTTCGAGGGAGACGGACCCTCCGCCCCCGACCTCCTTGATGCTCAAGCTCACTCGGAGGTTCAGGGCACCAGGGAGAGCCCCCGAGAAGGGGGCAACGATCGTGAGGTTGTCGCCCCAGGCGGCTCCGGCGGGGCCCGCAGGCGCCGCGGCGGCGATGGCGTTGGCGATGTACACGATCCCCGAGTCCTCGCCCGAGAGCGAGCTCTCAGCGGAGAGAGACGCCAGGTATTGTGGCAGGCTCTCGCAGTCCGCCGGGTTCGACGCGAGGGAGGCTTGCACTTGCGCGAGGATCCGGACGGAGGCGACCCCTGCGAGGGACTCTCCCAGGACGAGCTCTCTGACTTCGATGCGGGAGGTCTGCGCGCTCGACGCGAGGTTGTCTTGGGCGACCACGATGGTCGAGTCGGCGACGACGAGCGCGGAGAAGAGGAGGACCGAGGCTAGCGCCGCCGCTACCGCCTTGCGAGCCAAGCTTCAATCACCACTTCGCGGCCGGGAAGGCTGAGGGTCAGCGACGAGGATGCGAGAGGCGCGACGGGCCGATGGGCGACGCCGCATCCAACGCCCTGCACGAGCACATCGAAGACCAGAGTCGCGTTGCTCGCCTCCAGCGCGGAGCCGCAGATAGCCTCGTGCGACGACGACGCGAAGAAGGGCAGCCCGGCGCGCGCGACGTATGCAGAGATCGCGGAGTCGAGCCGCATATGGGCTGCAGCCTGCACCGCGGCCTCTCTGGGGGCGACCGGGCTGATGACGACAATCAGCGTGAGGCAGATCGCTGCGTAGCCGGAGGCGACCGCGATGTCAAGGAATCGCATTCTGCACCATCTACCCGCCGAGGGCGATGTGAGAGAGGACTACCGAGACACCCAACATGGTCATGCTCGCGAGCACCAGCAGCGCGATGCAGACCTCGACGTAGGCCTCAACCATCCCGCGCCTGCGCAACCGACACCTCTCCTCCCTTGAGCGTGAAGCTGTAGGTCTCTCCCGGGGACAGGGTCGCGTGCGGGAGCTCCCATCTGACGGGAGACGTGGCGGTCGTCTTTCCGAAGGAGGCCGCGACCGTCGTCCCCGAAAGCGTCACGGAGAGCTGGACCCCCGGATAGGTCTCGAGCCTCGTCACCAGCGTGGTCCCGGGAGACATCGAATCGATCATTTCCCCAAGGCCAGAGGCGACGGCCTGGGCTCCCCTCTCCTGGGACGCCGCCAGGACGAGGTAGACGGGCCGAGCTAGGAGGATGGAGAGTCCGATTATCGCGACGAGGTAGACGGCGTCTGAGAGCCGGGAGGAGACCGCGATGGTGGGCACTCAGCAGCTCGCCTCAAGCCGAAGTGAGTCGGACGGCGCGGAGAAGGTCAGCGTGCACTCGCCGTCCAGTCCCCTAAAGTCGAAAGAGCACGGTGCGCCGACTTTGTACGCCCGGGTGGAGCCGTCGATAGACACAGAGAGAGTGCCGGAGGAGCACGCCACAGACGAGCCTCTCAGCGGGAGAAGGAGCGTGACGTTCCTGTCCTCTACGACGGCGATCCTCGCCGCTCCCGCGACCTGGTCTGACTTTGAGGCCGAGGCCAACTGGATCAGGCCTGGCATCGCCCCGTTGACGAGCATGACGCTCGCGCCCGCGACGCCAGCGGAGATCCCGAAGGCGATTACGTACTCAATCAGCTCCACCATGCGGCTTGCGGCGAGAGATGTCAAGAGGAGATTTAAGCGACCACGCGTTGGCGCTTTTTTACTCGCCCCCGCTCTTTCATGGATGATCGGCCAGGTCGATAGGGCCCTCCTTCTGTTCGCCCGAAGGAAGGAACGCAAGAGCCCGCAGCGCGGGCCTCTCCTGGTCGAGCTCCTCCAGTCGTCCAACTCAGAGCTGATCGAGTCGTACCCAAACGGGCTGTTCAGGTGCGAGATCAGGAAGGAGGAGAACGGGGCGGCGGGGGAGACCATCCTCTACGAGACCGTCCCGGTCATCGGAGCGGAGAACCTGTCGTTGCTCAGGGCTACCGTCGGGAGGATAAGCGAAAGGCTGTCTCCGGAGCAGGTCAAGCCTCTGAGCTTCACGAGGCTGATCGAGGTCCTCAGCCAGATGGCGGCGCACGAGCTCTCGAAGATCCGCGACCTCGGGTTGGTCAGGGAGCTCTCGCGCCTCGCGGCCTTCGAGGCGGTAGGGCTTCCCACGGTCTTCGCGCTCTCGAGGGACAGGAACGTCCAAGAGTTCTTCCTGGACGCTCCGAACTCCCCAGTCTATCTTGACCACGCGAAGCACGGCAGGTGCGACACCCGGATCTTCCTCACCGAGAGGGAGAGGAGGGCCCTCGAGACCCACATGGACACGTTCAAGGGATACACCCTGGACTATGCCAACCCCTCCCTCAAGAACGAGTTCGACGTCTTCGGCACGAGGCTCCGCGTCGCGCTCGACCTCGAGCCCCTCGCGGTCAGCGGGTTCTCGCTCGACGTCCGGAAGCTCACCTCCAATTTGTTGACGCTCCCCGACCTGGTGGGCATGGACGTGGTCTCGGTCGAGGCCGCAGCGTTTCTCGTCGCATGCCTCGAAGCGGGGGTCAACGTCACGATAGTCGGGGAGACCGGCACGGGGAAGACCACGCTGCTCAACGCCCTTGACGAGGCGCTCGAGCCGAGGCTCCGCAGGATATACGTCGAAGACGCCGTGGAGACGAAGGACCTGCTCGAACGCGGGTACCACCAGATGAAGCTGCGCGTCGACCCGTTCGAGAGAGGTGAAGAGGCGCGGCGGACCAAGTCGGCCGAGATAACGAAGATTCTGCACAGGTCGCCCGACCTCGTGATACTCGGGGAGATACAGTCCGAGGAGCACAGCAGGGCGTTCTTCCAAGCGCTCTCGGCAGGGGTGAGGGGGCTGCAGACCTTCCATTCCTCCTCTCCCGAGCAGGCAGTCCGGAGATGGCTCGAGCTGCACGGCATCTCCAAGGCGAACCTCCTCGACCTCGGGGTGATCGTGCAGATGCTCAGGCCCCAGAGGCTCTCGTCGCGGAGGTGCGTGCAGAGCATCTCGACGGTCTCTGGGGGTCCCGCCGGAGACGAGCAAGGCAACGCAGTCGACCCCTGGCTCAGGAGGCTGTATGTCCGCGCGCCGGAAGGCCTGCTCCGCCGGACGGCTTCGTGGGACCAGCTCAATCTTCCCCTTCCGGGGCAGGCGAGGGAGGCCTTCCTCGCGAACCTCGAGAGGCAGATCGGGAGGATCGGCGCCGCGCGCAGCGAGAGGGTCGCCGTCGGTTGATGGTCAAGTCCTGGGAGCAGATGGGCCTCGACCGCTCGAGGGCCATTGCTTTCGCTCTTATGGTCGGCGCAGCGTTCTTCGTCCTCGTCTTCCTCGTGGGGCTGGAACTGCATGTCGGCTCGCTCTCGGCCGTGCTGGGAGCGATGGCGGGCGCGGGAGCGTCCTACCTGGTCTCCACGGCCCCAAAACGGGCCGTCGAGATGGCAGCATTCCACCAGACGCTGGAAGCGCCTTCTTTGGCCGCCTCCTCCAACATCTACCTGAAATCGACGTCATCCCGGAGCAAGACCTTCCTGATGCTCCGCGCGGAGGAGCCCAGGCTAAGGTCGTTCCTCGCAGAGGTGAGGAGGCAAGTGCTCCTGGGATACGATGCAGCGGCCGCGATGCATGACGCCGGCCCCCAGGGCCGCGTCTTCTCGGAGTCGGTCAGGACCGTCCTCGACTCGGCGGTGGGGGTCGACGGGGCGAGGGTCGAGGAGGGAGGCGACGAGCTCGACGCGATCCTGAACTCGGGCGGGCTCGAGGACGAGACGAAGCTGCCCCTCCTCATCGCTGTCTCCTTCTTCCTGCCCATCATGCTGATGCTCTTCGCAGCCATGACCAAGGGGACAGGCCCGGTCACTATCGTCGCCCTCTTCGTCCTTGAAATCGTCGTCCTCGACATCACCATGGCGATCTCCAGGAGCTCAGCCGGGTGGGGGAACACGGGGACCGGCAGGAGCGGAGTGCGATGAAGCCCGCTTCCACCACGACTGCAACCGAGCTAGAGGTAATGAGGAGGCTCCGCGCCGTGCTCAAGCGGTCGTCGAGGGGCCTGGGCCTTGCCGCCTCGTTCGTGGGCGAGTTCTCTTCCTCCAGGGACCGGAGGGAGCGCGACTCGGTCAAGAAGATACTGCTCGGGACTCCTGTCGAGATGGCTTTCCCGGGGCTTGTCTCGGAGAGCAGCTCGTCGGGAGAGCTGCTCCGGTTCATCGCCGCGCTGTCGAGGGTCAACTCCCTGGAGGCGAGCAAGGGCGCCGAGAGGCTCTCCTCGATGTTCGACCGCTGGACGCTACTCAAGGAGAGGAGGGCGATGGAGAGGAAGGTGATGCAGTTCAGGGGGCTGATCGTCTCGACCGTGGCCGGGGTGGTCGTCGGCATGCTCTCGACGCTGGCGCCAGTTCTGTCGAACTTCGAGATTTCCCTAGGCACGGCGCCCCAAGCGGTCCCAGGGTTCTCTCCATACGAAGGAGCGGTCTTCCTCCTCCCGAGCGCGCTCTGCCTGGGCTTCTTCCTTTCCCCCCATCGGCCCTATGTCAACGCCATGGTCTCGATGGCCGTGTTCGTTGGGGTCGTCTACTTCCTCGGGCCGCTCACTTCCTTCAGCGTAGGCCCTTTGACCTCCGGCATCGTGGGAGGATAAATACCCGAACGGGCTATCATACAGATGATAGTCGAAAGGTTACTTCCGAGGTTGAAGAGGAACAGGGCTGCGGCTCAGCTAATCGAGGAGGCGCTCCTCCTCTCGGTGGCGCTCGTGGCGCTTTCGCTCCTTGTGGGGGGAGTCGATTCCGTCCTGAAGCAGGCCGGAAGCCTCACCTCCAGCATCTGGACCTCGATTTCCACGAACCTCAACGACCTCTTCAGTTCGGCGTTCCACTGGTGAGGGGTGGGGAGTCCATGGTTGCGGAAGAGGACGCAGCCTCAGGCATGTCTCGGGGGACGGGTAACCTCTTCTCGCGGTTCAAGTGGAGGCTCATGAGCAACGTCCCGATAAGGCTCGACTCGA
>JBGPFY010000084.1:0-5045 GCA_041483615.1 Nitrososphaeria archaeon
CGCGGGTCCTTGCGGCCTGCCACTGGGGGGGCTCTTGCCCCTCGACTGCCACCGGGAGGACGAAACCGGCAAAGACCGCGGCGCTCCTGAAGTTCCTCGCCACTAGGCCGAAGAACACGCTGAGGATCACATATGCGATCGCCGTCATGTCCAGGCCGTACTCGAGGAGGGAGAGCGATGAGGTCAGGTAAATCGCAGTGCTCCCTGCGAAGCCTATGGCAAGGCCGAACTGGGCCCTCTTCATCTGGGGGTTCTCGATTCGCATCGCCCCTATGACGAGCAACGCGACGGGATAGGCGAGGAAGAAGAGAAAGAGGAGGCCGACGCCCACGGAGAAGGTGGAGGAATACGCGACTGCGCCGACCGTCCCCCCGGCGAAGTTCGCCGCGGTGACCACCCGGTAGGGCCTGAACAGCGCGAGGTACGCTTCGGCCGCGACCGTTCCCCCGATGAAGAGGAGGAACATGAGGAGGTGCGCAGGGTGGGAGCGAGCGTCTTTGAGGAGGAGCCTGTAGGTGGAGCCGTTCGGCCGCAAGTACGCGCCGACGGCGGCGCTGAGCAAGAGGATTGCCTCAACGAAGCTGAGCCCGAAGCTCAAGAGAGGGTAGACCGAGAGCAGCGCGTCGCTCCCGGAAAGCACCCGAGCCAAGTCCACGACCATAAGGACCACGACCACGCCGTAGACCAGGACGAGGAAGTCGCGGATGAGCTGGTACGCCGTGAGGCGCTGGCGGAAGGTGTAGAAGCCTGACAAGAAGGTAATCCCGAGCGCGACTGCGTAGCCCCCGGAGTTTGCGAGGAGCGAAATCCCGGAAATCATGTCGACATCCTCCGGAGAATATCCCTTGCCCTTGCCTTGGACCTTTCGTCGACCTCGACTGCGACGACACCCTCCATCGGCTGGCCGTAGAATACCACCGTGCCGAGGGGCGCCTCGATGACCGCGGGGATGGTGAGGAGGTCTTCTTCGCCCTCGATGAGCACCATCACTGGCTTCTTACCCGCGAAGGCCCTCTTCATCGCGCTCCGGGCGGCCCTGGTTATATGCCCCGCGGGGTTCTTGGCCTTGAGGGTCGAGCCGTGGGCGACACGCGGGATCTCGCGGGGGATCCTCCGCTCCATCCCGTCGACGACGAAGACGTCGGGTGACCGCCCAGTGGTCTCCTGGAGTGTCTCTGTCACCCTGTCCCCCACCGTGACCACCAGCAACGAGCGAGTGACGAGCGCGAGGAACTCCTCGCCGCGGACGTCCATCGATGGGAAGAACCTGCCCAACGGGTGCTTGAGCTTACGCCTGAGGTTCGGTGTGAGGACGTAGTCGCCTCCAGAGCGCCTCGGCGACTTGCTCGCCTTCAAGGCCCTAGCTTACCTTGAGAGCGTATCGTCCGGGCGTCGCGATTCCGAGAGTCTGCGCGACGTTCGAATGCTGGACGTCGAGGACGATTATCAGGCCAGACCACTCGCTGCTGAGCTCGTTGGACTTGTCGTTGGGGCACATCTTATCGTGCGTCAGCATGTGGCATTTCCGGCACGCAAGCTCTCGAGCCACGCTGTCGCCCCCTACGCCGCCCTGATGGCCGCCTTCGCTTGCTTCTGGGCCTTTGAGACTTCCTCCTCGACCCACTCGAGCGCGCCGAGGAACGGCTGCCTGCAGGTCACGCCGATCTTGCCCATCGAGATCCCGTGGCCGAGGCTGACCGCGGTGATCCTGACCCTCACCTTGCTTCCGACCTTCAGGGTCCTCTTGCTCTGGGACGCGGTAATCACTCCTGACTTTACATCGCTCGTGAGGTAGTCGTCCATTATCTGGGAGAGGTGCAACAGGGCGTCTGTGGGCCCTATGCGCACGAAGGCCCCAAAGTCCGTGATCTCTACGACCTCCCCTTCGACTATCTCCTGCTTCAGCGGGAAGAAGGAGAGGACCTGGAACCTTACCTTGTGGTAGGTGGCCCCGTCGCCCGGGATTATCTTCCCGATCTTGTCGACCTTCACGTTGTTCACAAGGACCAGGTAGCCGTTCTCGGGGCTGATGGTGCTCTCGTACTTTTGCTTCAGCAGCTCTAGGGCGACGTTCTCGAGAGAGCCGCCGAATCGGTCGGGAGGGACCCTGACCACGTCCTCAAGTTCGACGAGCTGAAACATGATATACCCTAGGTAGGGTTAGGTTTTTTCGAAGCCTAATAAAAGATTTCGCTATTTTTTGGATTTCTGATGGGCAACCCTGCCCGTGCGTGGGGGGTTTCAAGTTGAAAACGCGATGGGAGCGCCCCGCGGTGAAAATTGCCTTTTCAAATCGAGACCCTCCCGCTCCGCAACGTTATCACTGTCTGGACTCTTGAGGCCCGGAGCCTTTGTGCGAGGTCGGAGTCGATTGTCGCGACGGCGGCCCCCTCGCGGAGCGCGAAGGATATCATTTCATCGTCCGGCTTCCCCATGCCATCCGGTTCCAACGAGAACCTCCCCTGCTCGAGGAGCTCGAGGGCCAGCGCCGCGAACCTGCCCTTCTTGTCGCCCATGGCCGCGAGGCGGGTGAGCTCGTCACGGACTGAGGAGAGCACCACGGGCCTGAACGCGCCAACCTTCTCCGCGATGTCCGCGTTCCAAGGCGTGGGCCTCTCCATTATCGCGACGAGGAAACTGCTGTCGAATGCCACCACCATGCCCTTCCGCAGGGGCGCGGACCTCGCTCTCGACTGGGAAGGCTGCCTAGCGGACGAGGCCTGAGCCAATCAGGCGCCACCTCTCGGCGATTCTCCTGCTGATCGCGACCCTGCCGTCCTTCTCGGTGACGACGGGCTTCTTCAGGTCGAGTTCTGCCACTGTGTCCCGCGCGGACGTGACCGTTCCCAGGGTGGAGGCGGTCCCGATGGTCAGCCTCAACGTCTCGGTCGCCTTCACCTTGTCCACCTTTATCAAGGCAGACGACCCCACCGCCTGGTCGAAAAGCTGGAGGTCAACCGTGATGTGCGACCTAGAAGGAGGCAGGCTGCCAGGCTTGCCGACCAGGTTCCCCACGAGGACGTCTCCCTTGGTCAGGCGTGGGTCGAGCGACGTCCCGAGCGCGATTAGCCCTCCCGGCCCGACCCTTTCGGCCATCCCCGCCCCGGTCCCCAGGCTCGCTACCTTCGTGGTGATGGGGGCGTACTTCCCGGTCTTCTCCTCGGCCAGTCCCGGGGAGATCTCGATCTCGTCCCCGATCCTTATCTCGCCCCTCACGAGGCTCCCTCCCAGGACGCCGCCCACCAGCGACTTTACGTCGGCGCCGGGCCTGTTGACGTCGAAGCTCCGCAGGATGTACATCTGTGGGGTCGCGCCGAGGTCGTGTCTGGGCGTCGGGATGGTCTCCTCGATCGACTCTATCAGCGCGTCGATGTTTATCCTGTTCTGCGCGGAGACAGGGATTATCGGCGCGTCGGCGCCCACGGTGTTAGCGAGGAACTGCCGTATGGCTTCGTAGTTCTTCCTCGCCCCTTCGGCGTCGACCCTGTCGACCTTGTTCTGGACGACGACCATCTTCTTCATCCCGAGCATCTGCAGGGCGAGGAGGTGCTCCCGCGTCTGGGGCATCGGGACGGGCTCGTTCGCTGCGATGACAAGAATGACGCCGTCCATCAGCGCGGCTCCCGCGAGCATGTTCGTCATCAGGCTCTCGTGCCCGGGGCAGTCGACGAAGCTCACGGCCCTCAGGAGCTTGGTCTCCTTCCCGCAGACGGGGCAGACCGGAGAGGTGGAATAGGCCTCAGGGGGAGGCGTCTCGTGGCACTTGTAGAAGGCGGCGTCGGCGTACCCGACCTTGATCGTTATTCCTCGCTTGAGCTCCTCGCTGTGGGCGCTCGCCCAGACCCCTGTGATCGCCTGGACGAGGCTCGTCTTGCCGTGGTCCACGTGCCCGCTGGTGCCTATGTTGCACTCGGGCTGCTTGGGGATCCTCCGCTGGGTTTCTTGCGGCGGCGCCGATGCGGACTGTTGCTGGGCCATGAGAAACGGATTTGCTTACGGCGTGCCCGCGTGTATTTTAAGATGATGAGGGAGTTTCGGTAACTAGACCTTCACGGCGTTGAGCTGGTAGACCTCTTCGGTGACCAAGCCCCCCCGGACGAGCTTCCGGCGCTTCTCGCCCTCGACGGCGTTCCTGAACCCGACTCCCTCGGTGAGGAGGACGTACCTCTTGCCGCCGCCCAGGATGTCGGCGCGCATTGGGAAGCCGGCTTTGTCGCTCCCCCCAGTGATCTTGACCTTGTAGGCGTGTCCCACCGCGTTAAGGTCGATCGTGTCCCCGAGCCTCCTTCCCAAGAAAAGCTGGGCCGTGGAGTCCTTTGCTTCAAGGACCTCGGACTTGCCCGTCTTGGGGTCCGAAACGACCACTTTGAATTGTGCCAATTTTCAAGCCCTACCTCTAGGCTCGCTTAATAAGCGAATTGCGAAGTCCGAGAGGATCATGTCCGCGGCGCGGCCTAGAAGCCGTAAAGCATGTCCTTTGCCGAGCGTATCGCGACTATCTCCTCGAGCGCCTGCTGGTCGTCGGGGCCGAGCGTCGACGAGTACTTCCCCTTGAGTATTTTCGCGTCGTGGCTCGTAGGGCAGGTGTAGAGGTCCTCGTTCTCTTTGATCTGCCTCCCTAGGGTCGGGCCTTTCACCGAGATTGCGACCTGCATCCCTTTCGCCGCCTCTGGGATGTTCTTCCCGTTCTCCTGAATCTGCTCGACCATTCCCACCTCCTCTCCCTTCTGGTTCATCAGCCTCACCTTGGGGCGGAGCTTGCCCGCAAGGACTTCGACGCCGAAAACCGCGGGGTCGTTCCTCCGGAAGAAGTTGCCCTTTAGAGCCTTGACCTTGGCTGGCATCGTCACGTGCTGGAGTGCGGTCTTCTCGTCCTCCTCCTTCTTCTTCGCAGTCCACTGGACGTAGCCCTCTACGGCGTCGTAGATGACCTCCGAGGTGATTATCTGGACACGGTCGGCGCTCTCCTTCGCCTCGGGTAGGACCTTGACGTCGAACCCGATGATGGCGCCGAGGTATGGGTCGCGCTCCGCGACGGCCTCGGC
>JBGPFY010000085.1:0-5016 GCA_041483615.1 Nitrososphaeria archaeon
CTGGTATTTCCGCTCTCCGTCCTTGTCCTCGAACCCCCTGAGGAACTCCTCGAAGAGCTCCGACAACCCCCTGGTCAGGACGGCCATCTTGGACCACTCTCTCCCCGCTATTGCTCTCCCAGGAGAGCTTTCTTCCAAGCCGCAGAGATCGAGCTGCTCATCGAGAAGAAAGCCTTCTCCTCGGGAGTGATTCTGTCGGCGATGGTCTGGACGTTCGCCGACGAGCTCATGGAAAGGAGCTTGCTCAACCGCCTTCCGATAAGATCGTAACTGGTCATCCTCAGCTTCTCATAGTCTTCGCGCCGGTACTTCCCCCTCTCCACCCCAGCCCTGACGGCCGAAAGCCGCCTGCGCATCCGGATGTAGAAGTTGGGCTCCAGGGGAGAAAGCTGGAGAGAAGCGAGGATCTTCTCGCGGGTGAGCGCCTTGAAGATCTCGACTTCGAACGGTTCCTCCTGCGTCTCCGCGAGCTCCAGCTCCACCAGCTCCTCTGCGACCCAGCGTGGCATCTCGAGCCTCTCGCCCTCGTTCGCCTTCTTGAGGACGATGTCGCCGACCTCGATCTCGTCGGTCGAGGTCTTCATCATGACCCTCACTGGAGCTAGAAGGAACTCCCTCTCCCTCTGCTCGAATATCCTGGCTACGTCGGTACCACGGTCCTCCAAATAGAAACTCAACAACTCCTTTCTGTGTTATGGGGACTGCCCAACAATTATCCCCGCATAATTAAGTCTATGCGCGTTCGCTAGAGTTCCGACCACTTTCCGATCCCCAGTTTCAGCGCTCGGCGATAAGTGAGCCATCCGGCCGCGTTGTCCTCGAAAGCCAGGCCCACGCACTTGAAGAACGTGACCTCTGACCTAGATGACCGTCCGCGCTTCTTCCCGCTCACGAGCTCAGACAGCTCGGCCCTTATCGCCGACTTGGACAGCCTTCCCTCCTTGATTGGTATCAACAGGTCGCCAGCCTCCTCGAGGACCGCCTCCTTCGAGTCGACAAAGATAGACGCCCGCGTGACGAAGTCAGAATCGACTTCGCGGGCCTCTGGCTTGTAAGAGCCCATCGCTATGACGTGGGTCCCTTCCTCGACGCCAGACCCTTTGAAGACCGGAGTCTTCGAGGTCGTTGCGGTAACCAGTACGTCGCTCCCGCGGACGCACAAGTCGACCTTTTCGACGACCTGGGCTTCCACTTTGAGCGAATCAGTGCACTTCCTTGCGAGCGCCTTGCTACCGGCTGGGTTCATGGAGAATATCCTGACCTTCCTTATCGAGCGGAGCTCGGAAACGACGCCGTTGACCTGCTGATAGGCCATGCCCCCGGCACCGACTATCCCCAGCGTCTCGGAGTCCTTCCTCGCGAGGTACCTGCAGGAGAGCCCGGAGACCGCGCCCGTCCTTATCGCCGTCAGGACGCCGCCCGAGAGCATCCCCTTCGGCTCGCCAGTCTCTCCATCGACCAGGATGATCACCGCGTTGATTGAGGGGACCCCTCTCTTGTTATTCGGGAAGATGCTCACCACCTTGACGCTCGCTTCGGCCACGGCCCGCTTGGCCATCGACGGCATGATGAGGACGTCTCCGGAAGGGACGGCGAGCCTGGACCTTAGGGGGGAGTCCACTTTCCCTTGGCCGTGGAGGGCGAAGACGTCTGCCATCTCGTCGATGCAGTCGGCCATCGGGCACGCTGCAGTCACTTCGTCTGCGTCCAACACAAGAATTCTCACGGGTCTGGATCTTCCTCTCCCATCCCGATTCCCAAGACAGATATATACTCAAAAGGCGTCGCCCGATTATTCGTCATGATTTCCGCCGTCGCGACTTCCGGAGCGATACCCTGACTCATGTCACTCGAGGCTTTGATGTGGGTAGAGAAGTACCGGCCCCACAAGATTGACGACCTTGTCAATCAAGAGGAGGTGAAGGAACGGTTGAAGCCGCTGCTGGGGAAGAAGAACGAGCTCCCTCACCTGCTCTTTGCAGGCCCGCCGGGGTCGGGGAAGACTACGACCGCGCTCGTGCTTGCGAGAGAGCTTCTCGGCGACTTGGCGAGCGACTACGTGCTCTCACTCAACGCCAGCGACGAAAGGGGTATCGATGCCGTCCGAGAGCGGGTCAAGACATTCGCGAGCTATTCGGATAGGAGGGAGGGGGTGCCCTTCAGGCTGGTGATCCTCGACGAGGCCGACGAGATGACCCGCGACGCCCAGACCGCCCTTCGCCGGATTATGGAGGAGACATCGCGCTACACGCGCTTCGTCCTCATCTGCAATTATTCTTCGAACCTGATCGAGCCGATCCAGAGCCGGTGCGCGATTTTCCGGTTCAAGAAGATCGGGCAAGATGAGGTGACTGGGCGCCTGAAGAAGATCGCAAAGGCTGAGGACGTAAAGGTCGCCGAGAAGGTTCTCCAGGCCATCAGCGCAGCCGTCGACGGAGACCTCAGGCAGGGAATAAACTTCCTTCAGGCCGCGGCGGCGGGAGGGGTCGAGGTGACCCTCGAGAAGGTGAACGCGGTCACCGGGACGAGCGTGAAGGAGAAGGCCGCCGAGATTATCCGCCTCGCGCTCGGAGGCGATTTCTCAGCGTCGCGATTGAAGCTGGTCGAACTCACCAGGGTCTACGGTATCCCAGAGTCGGATTTCTTGCGTTTTGCAAACGAAGAGATAGCGAAGGGGGAGGGTGGAAAGACCGCCGACGCGATCAGGATCCTTGCCGAGTACGATTACAGGCTCGCGATGGGGGCGAACCCCGAAGTCCAGCTGACCGCCCTGCTCGCAGAGCTGGCTGCGCTTCGCTCTGGCGCAGACGGGAAGCGCCAGTGATGTGGTGAGCACGCATGGACCTCTCCCAGCCTCGCGGAATCCGTGACATCGAGCCGGACGAGTTCGACCTTCACCTCAAGATCCGGCGAGCGTTCGAGGAGATCGCGCGCTCTTACAACTTCAGGCTGATGGAGCCTGGCCCTCTCGAAAACCTCTCGATTCTAAGAGCGAAGAGCGGGACCCAGGTTGACGAGCAGATTTACAATTTCCGGGACAAGGCTGATCGCGAGATAGGGCTCCGATTCGACCTCACCGTGGGGATGACCCGTAACGTCGCCTCGAAGAAGGGCCTGAAGCCGCCGATTAAGCTCGCTTCGTACGGCGGGGTCTGGCGCTACGACGAACCGCAGCACGCGAGGTACAGGTGGTTCTACCAGTGGGACGTGGAGATCTTCGGGGAACAGAGCGTAGAGGCCGACGCGGAGGTGATGGACCTCTGCTACAACCTGTTCAGGAAGGTTGGACTTCAAGACTTTTCGCTCGAGGTTGGCGACCGGCGTGTGGTCGAGCAATACCTCAAGCAGTCGATGCCCGGCTCGTCGGAGGAGAAGCTGATGGACATGATGAGAGCCCTCGACAAGGTCCAAAAGAAGACCGAGGCCGAGCTCGCAGAGGAGTACACTCACAAGGGTGTATCCCGAGAGGCTCTCGCCGAGCTCCTGAAGTTTGGGAGGACCAGGGGCTCCCCCGAACAGGTGTGCAGCCGGCTTGAGGAGCAGGGCCTTGGTTCTGCCGGGGAGGGAGGACTCTTTGCCCTGCGCGACTCCCTCAAGTCGAGGAGCATCCAGAACGTGGAGTACAACCTGAGCATAGTGAGGGGTCTCGACTACTACACGGGCATCGTCTTCGAGGTCATCGATCGAAAGCACCCCGACCTTGGTTCGCTCTGCGGCGGGGGCAGATACGACGTCCTCCCGAAGCTCTTCGGCAGGCCTGACCTGCCAGCTACAGGGGCGGCAGGCGGCGTCGAGCGGATCGCCCTCTCAATGGGAAGGTCAGCCGCTCCGGCTGACCTCGAGGCCTCGGTCTACGTGGCATACACCGAGCCTGGGCTGGCCGAGAGGGCGCTGGTCACGGTCTCCTCTTTGAGGAGTGCGGGGATACGGAGCGAGGTCGGCGCCAGGGGCAAGAGCCTCGGGAAGCAAATGGAGGACGCAAGCTCGAGGCGGTTCGCATGGGTCGTGATAATCGGCAGGAAAGAGTTACAGTCTGGGGAGGTCGTGCTGAGGAACATGCACGGCAGGGCGGAGGAGAGAGTCCCCATCGACAGCCTCCTCACACGCCTAAGCAGGGCCTGAAGTTCCCGGCCGTCGTCAGCTGAGGGTCTTCAGAGGCGACCTAACGCAGAGCAGCACGGCCTTCCCCTCCTCGACCGTGGTGAGGAACGGGACCTGTAGCTCGACCGCCTTGCGCCTGACCTTGTAGAGGTCCTTCCTCATCATATTGAGGTTGGTATTCAACGAGAGGATTATCGCCGCCTTGCCGTTGCTGATCATATCCAGCATCGCGTCGAGGGACGAGGCCTTCGCCCGTCCGCCGAGGACGGAGGCCAGGGACTCGGTGGTCATGAAATCGATCCCCACCTTCTTGAACTCCTCCAGCAGGGTCTTCGCCTCGCCCAGCTCAGACTTCTCGTCGGCGAGGAATATCCCCATCTCCCCCCTCGATGGGATTTTGAGGCCCGAGGCAATCAAGGCCCTGCTCATCGCCTCGGCGAGGGTCTTGCCGAAGCAGGCCACCTCCCCCGTCGAGCGCATCTCGACCCCTATCGTCGGGTCCGCGCCCTCCATCTGCATGAATGAGAACTGGGGCGCCTTGACCGCGAACTGCTTGGGCTCGGGCACGTCGCTCATGCCTTCCAACTTCCCTCCCAGGATCACTGAGGCGGCAAGCTTGATCAGGTTCGCTCCTGTCGCCTTGGACACGAAGGGGAGCGACCTGGAGGCCCGGAGGTTGCACTCTATCACTTCCACCTCGTCTTTGACGCACAGGAACTGGATGTTGAAAGGTCCTTTCACGCCCAGTTCCCTCGCGATGGAGCGCGTGTAGTTGCGTATCTTCGTCTTCGCGGTCTCGCTTATGGTGACCGTGGGGATGGTCATGATAGCGTCCCCGGAGTGGACTCCGGCCTTTTGTACGTGCTCTATGACGGCCCCGATGACCGTCGTCTCCCCGTCCGAGACGCCGTCGAC
>JBGPFY010000086.1:0-4847 GCA_041483615.1 Nitrososphaeria archaeon
GGCACTCGACCTATTCGCGCCGGACGTACGGAGGGACCCGTATCCGCACTACAGGATACTCCGGAATTCTCCCGTCTGCAAGGTGGTCCCTCTGGGAACATTCGCGGTAGGCCGCTATGATGACGTGCTCTTCGTGCTCAGGAACGCCCAGCTCTTCTCCTCGTCGGTGATGCGCAGGGCAGATGCCACGCTGCTCGGAGCTGATGGTCCAGCCCACACAAGGGCGCGGCCAATCGTGAATCGCGCTTTCTCCCTTTCAGCAATTCCCGGTCTTGAAGACCGTCTCCGATTAGAGGCTGGTCGCGTCGTCAGCCGGATTGTCTCCCGCAGGCATTTCGATCTGGTGTCGGAATTTGCAAACCGACTGCCCATGATTGCGATTGCCGAGATATTGGGCATAGGGGAGGGAGGACAAGCCGAGCTGGAGCTTTGGTCGCAGGCAGTCGTGACAGGGGCGAGCGGAGATCCGCGCCTGCCGCTTGATCCGCAGATGAGCAGGAGAATCAACGAGTTCAACACCTTCTTCGAAGGGATCATCCTCGAGCGACAGGCGAACCCGCGGGACGACTCCATCAGCAGGCTTCTCCATTCAAAGGCGGGAGAGGACACGCTGACGCAGCAACAGGCGCTAAGCATATGCAAACTATTGCTCATCGCAGGCAACGAGACTACCACCAATCTGATCGGCAACGCGATTCTCGCGCTCCTGCGGAACCCCGATGAGCTGGCGAAGGTAGCGGCGAACCCAGCGCTCATCCCCGGTCTCATCGAAGAAACGATGCGCTATGACGGTCCGGTCCAGATCTTGTTTCGCAAGGCAACGGAGGATGTGGAGATATCAGGGGTAACGGTCCCGAAAGACGCCCAGGTGATGGCGATTCTCGGGTCTGCCAATCGGGACGAGAGAATGTTTGAGAACCCGGACCTGTTTGATATTGGGCGCGATTCACGGGACCACCTCGGATTCGGATACGGGCCGCACTCCTGCCTCGGCGCGTCCCTGGCCAGGCTCGAAGCGACGATAGCTCTGGAGGCGCTGCATCCGTGGCTCTCACACCTCCGCGCCACCGAACCGCTGGGCCACATCGCATATGTCGACTCGCTCCACCTTCGGGGAGCTAAATCCCTTAGACTCGAGGTCGTTGCGAACTAGCGGGCCTGAACAAGCTGTGAGATGAGAAGTCTGCCAGTTCCTTTGTCTCCTGTCGGGCGGCTGAGAAGACTTTCAGGCTTCGCTGTCGGCGCCGCCCGTTTCCAGCATAAATAGTATCCAAGCGCTCGAAGACTACGGCTTGCAAAGAGGAGAGTTCCCGTGCCCACACTGCGGAAGGCCTCAGCCGACACCTCCTCCCGCCTCGTTCAGGAGGGCATTGATCGTGCTCGTGGGTCTCGAGATGCTGCTCCTCACTATCGTTGCGGTAGGTTTCGTCTCCGCGCTGATCCCCCTCGCAGCCTCCGCGGGCGGGGCGGCAGAAGTGGCTCTTGGCGTCTGGGGGATCGCGTACTCGACCTACCTCTGGGTCTCCTTCTTCTTGATCGGGTCGCTCAGGATACCCGGCTGCGAATTCGTCGCGATTAATCACGTCATACGTCAGAGGAAGGTCCACTGGTGCGTCGACTCTGTCCTCAACGCAGTCCTGGACAAGATGCAGGACGAGAAAGGCCTCGGCATCGGCCTGTTGAAGACCGAGTCGGCACAGAAGTGGACCATCGGGCTGGCGGCTCTCACCATCTTCCTTGGATTCCTGGCCAGCGGGGTCGTCGGGCCCGGGGTCGGCGCCGCCGCGGTCGGGGTGTTCACTACATGCTATCTTGCGTATGACGTGACGATTCACAGGGTCAGCATAGGCCGCCCCTGGCTCACCGGGTCCGGGGACTACCCCAAGCTTCTCCTCATCTTGTTGAGGGCCAGGAGAGGACGAGGCTCCGAAGCTCCGAATGCTTATATGACAAAATCGGTCTCAGTGGACCAGATGCGGTCCTCTCCTGGGCTACTCTCAGTCTTCACCAACCCCGGGAAGAGGCTGAAGGCCCTGCGGTTTCTCCTCATCGGCTGGGGCGTCGCGAGCATCCCGATCGACATATACACGGGGCTCGGCCTGGCGCTTCCGAGCGACCTGCCGGTCCTCCAGTACCAAGTCTCGTTCATCTACGAAAACATGCTCTCCGCGATCTACATACCGCTCGCGATTTGCGCCGTCTTAGCTGCGGCCGACCCCGCCAAGCACAAGCTCCTCGTCCTGTTCATCATCACCTCGAGCTTCGTCCATGCCAGCGTCATGACCTACCACGCCTTCATGACGACCGTGGAGATATGGTCCGGGCTCACGATCGGGTCAGCCTTCCTCTTCGCGACCGGGATCGCGTTCGCAGTCTTCTACCCCCGCGGAGTCAGCTATCGCAGTGCCAAAGGGCCGGTTACCTAATATCAGGCGTCCCAGTTCCACTCCTTGTTCACGTACTCCGCCACCCTCGTAGCGATTCCCATGATTGTCAGCATCGGGTTCACGCCCGTGGCAGTCGGGAAGACGCTCGCGTCGCAGACGACCACGTTCCGGACCGAGTGGTGGAAGCAGTGCTCGTCGACGACCGAGTCGTGAGGGTCCGTCCCCATCCTGTTTCCACCCTGCGGATGGACCGCGCCGAGAAACATCATGTCCTCGCCGCAGTTTTCGGGGCGGACCTTCTCGTGCACGATCTCGGGGTTCCGCTCGTATTCGTCCCTCGTTATGGTCAGGGGCTTCCTGTAGGTTATCATGACTTTCTCCGCCCCCGCTCGGAAGTAGATCTCAGCGAGCATCCTTATTCCGTTGGAGAGGTTCCGCTTGTCGTGCACGTCTAGGCTGTACTCGACCTGCGGGTCCCCGCTCGGGTTCAGCGTGATGGCTGGCTTGTCCGAGCCCGTACCCTTCGGAGTGTCCCGGATCAGTATCCCGCCGGCGGCATAGTGGCTAAGCCGCGCCATCAGCCCCTTGTGCTCCGCGCCCATTCCAGGGAGGAACGCCGCGAACTGGCCCAGGTTGGGGAAGACGGCCTCGATCATGAACCCGCCCCTCTGCGCCCCCGGGTCGTCGCTCGTGACGGGCGGGTCCCCGTGCAGGATCCCAGGAACGCGGTTCAGGGCGCTCTCCTGTGAGATGTGGTAGGACATGGGTATCCCTGCGAACGGTAGGATCTCCTTGCTGAACTCGGCTATCACCAAGGGGGACGGGTGGATCGACAGACCTCTTCCCACCTGCCCCGCGTTGGGGAACTTGCTGCGCAGGAGCAGGGCCGACGAGTTTATCGCCCCGGCGGCGACCACCACCAGCTTCGCGTCCACGCGCAGGCCGTACAGCTCCTCTCCGTTTTTGCCGACGAACTTGGCGTCGACGCCGTCCGCCCGGTCGCCGCTATAGGTGACCCTCTTCGCCTCCGTGTCGCAGTAGATCGTGCACTTGCCTGTGTCAAGGGCCTCCGGGATGTATGTCACCAGCGTGCTCTGCTTGGTGTCGTAATGGCAGCCGAGATGGTCGAAACCGCACTGCCTGCAGTCGAGGCAGTTACGGGGGTTCACCCCGCGTCCGGTCGGGGGGATGCCAAGCTTCTCGGCCCCTTGCCTGAGCACGCGGTTGTTCCCGTTGATTTCGTTCTCGACGACTTCCTTGACATGGATGGCCTTCTTCACCTCCTCCCGGCACCTTCGCAACTCTCCGGAGCTGGTGATCCAGTCGCCGGCTCCCATCCCCTTCCACTCTTCAAGCACAACCTCAGGAGTGTCGATGCAGATTGCGTGGTTGATCACGGTCGTCCCCCCTAGTGTCTGCCCCTGCCCGATCAGGATCGTGAACTTGTCGTTGAATTGGAGAGCCCCTTTTTTCCAGACCTCTGGAAGCATGTCGAGCTCGCGCTGGTTGAAGTCCACGCCGTCGTTGTATGACCCCCGCTCCAGGACCACGACGGACCTCACCTTCTTGTTGCGGCTGAGCTCCCTCGCCAGGACGGCCCCGCCCGCGCCCGAACCAATGATGCAGACGTCGGCCTTGACGTGCATGTCTCCCTCCACTACCTTGTAACGGCGCTGCCTCCTCAGGGCACGCACGACCCCGAAGATCTCGGGCCTCGGTTCGTTCGGGTCAACCTTGGGGCGCAGGTCCACGTGGTGCGCTGTGCTCCCTTCGAGGAAATGCTGGTCCGGCACCTTCAACATTGGCTGGATCGAGTCGGGGAACTGGGGGACGAAAGGACCTGGATAGCGGATTACCTGCCACACCCGCGGGTGGGAGTAGTAGCCTAGGCATGCGAGCGCCTTGAAGACCTGGGAAAGGGAGCGTATGAGCAGGTTTGGGTCGTTCATCCACCTCTCAAGGAAGACCTCCTTCTCGGCGGGCGAGAGATCTGTGAAGCGCGTGAACGTTCCCGCGAGGTACCACGAGGCGATGGGGCCGTTGATGCTCGTGGCCAAGACGTAGACCAGCTCCCGATACGGATCGCCGACCTTGTCAAGGTAGTTGAGGGCCGTCTCTGCCGCGCCCAGGTCGGCGGCTCCGTAGACGATTGGCCCCCCCGAGGGAAAGATGGCCTCGATTATCGCCTTCGTCACCTCCGGGCCCTCGTCGAGCTGCAGCGACCCTAGGATTACGCCGAAGGAATACGCGAGTCCGGCCGCCCCCAGCGAGGGGAGCCATCCTCCGGGAGGGCCTCCCGCCCCCGGCGAAGAGAAGGAGAGGTATGCTATCGGGAGAACGAGAAACAGCGAAGCGAACAGGGGGAAGTATGCCAAGTACCGGTACCAGCGGAGGTTCCACCTCCACAGGCGGCCTGCCAGGATGGGGATTACGGCGTCAAGGTACACGGCAGCGTATCCA
>JBGPFY010000087.1:0-4777 GCA_041483615.1 Nitrososphaeria archaeon
ACAAGGAGATCGAGGACATCACTCTCAGGGCCGCGAAGGCCGTCGGCGGCGGGATCCTAGGAGTTGATGCCATGGAGTCCAAGGACCACGGCTACACCGTCCACGAGGTCAACAACACCGTGGAGTTCAAGGGCGCGCAAGGCGCGACCGAGCACCGGATCGCGAAGAAGATGATAGAGTACGTGATGCGGGAGGCGAAGAGATAGTGGTCCGCGTAGGGGTGCTAGGTTCGTCGGGTTACGCCGGTGGGGAGCTCCTCCGGCTCCTCCTAGGGCACGGAAAGGTCGAGCTCACGTTCGCGAGCTCGAGGAGATACGCAGGCGAGTATCTCTTCCGGGTGCACCCAAACCTGAGGGGGGTGACCGACATGCAGTTCGTCGGCAACGACCTCTCGAAGATCGCGGGAGTAGCGGACCTGATCTTCACGGCGCTCCCGCACGGAGAGTCTATGAAGTTCCTACCCGAGCTCATCAAATCAGGCGTGAAGGTAGTCGACCTGAGCGCCGACTTCCGCCTGAAGAACCCGGCCGATTACGAGACGTGGTACGGCTTCAAGCACCCGGCGCCGGAGATGCTAAAGAAGTTCGTCTACGCTGTCCCCGAGCTGAACAAAGAAGAGATCCGTGGCGCGAGCCTCAGCGCTTCGCCGGGATGCATGGCGATAGCCTCGATCCTCGCGCTTGCCCCGCTCTTCAAGCAGAAGGAGGTCAAGATAGACAGAGAGCACGTGGTGGTGGACGCGAAGATCGCTTCCTCAGGCTCCGGAGGCAAGCCATCCCTCGCGACCCACTTCTCTGAGAGATATGGCGTGGTGCGACCATACAAGCCTGTAGGCCACAGGCACAGCGCGGAGATAGAGCAGGTGATGAGCGGGCTCTCCGGCTCGAAGGTCACGGTGTCAATGTCGGCTCACGCGATCAACATGGTCCGGGGCATACTTTCGACCTGCCACGTCTTCTACGACGGAGAAGTCCAGAACTCCACCGTCTGGAAGATGTATCGCTCCCTGTACAACGGTCAGCCGTTCGTGCGCATGGTCAAGGACAAGCAGGGGCCCTTCCGGCTCCCGGACCCGAAGGTCGTGATAGGGTCGAACTTCTGCGACATCGGGTTCGAGATCGACGAGAGGGGGCACAGGATAGTCGCGATGGGCGCGATCGACAACCTCCTGAAAGGGGCCGCGGGCAACGCAGTGCAGGTGATGAACCTCATGCTGGGGTTCGACGAGAAGCAAGGCATCGCCGCCGCCCCTCTCCACCCGGTGTAACAAACCATGAGAACAGTGGTGAAGCTCGGAGGCGACATGGTCAAGGGAGAGATACCGCCCGATTTCATGGCCGACCTGAAGAAGCTCGTCAAGACCAACCAGGTCGTCCTCGTCCACGGAGGGGGGGACGTCGTGACCGAGATCGCAACGAAGCTGGGCAAGGAGCAGCGCTTCGTCGTCTCTCCAGACGGGATGAAGAGCAGGTACACGGACAGAGCGACTGTCGAGATATTCACAATGGTCATGTGCGGGCTGATCGCGAAGAAGATCGTGGAGTTCCTCGCGCGGGGCGGGATATCCGCTGTCTCGCTCTCAGGGCTCGACGGGGGAGTCCTCCGCGCCACTCGGAAGAAGAAACTGCTGATAGTCGATGAGCGAGGAAGGAAGGTCGCCATAGAGGGGGGCTACACCGGGAAGATGCAGTCGGCGGGCGGTCCCGTCATCGAGGCGCTCCTCGAGCGGGGAGTCGTCCCCGTCATTTCTCCCGTGGCTATGGGCGAGGAGGCGGAGCCGCTGAACGTGGACTCTGACAGGGCGGCCGCCTTCATCGCGATTGGGGTCCATGCCGACGCCGTGCTCTTCTTGACCGACGTGAAGGGCTTCTTGATGGACGGGAAGGTGATCGAGAAGCTGACCACGGAGGAGGCGCGGAGGCTCCTTCCCAAGACGGGGTTCGGGATGCAGAAGAAGATACTCGCGGGCGTCGAGGCGGTCGAGGCCGGGGTCGGCGAGGCCATAATCGCCTCCGGGTTCGGTCCTGAGCCCCTCTCAAGCGCGCTCATGCACAAGGGCTGCACGGTCATGTCGAGGGCATAGTGGTCGAAATTGGTCACGAAGAAGAAGCTCAAAATCTTCGAGATCGAGGACGCGCACGGCCCTCACACCTACCAGAAGTTCCCGGTCGCGATAGTCAGGGGAAAGGGGGCGCTGGTCTGGGACGACAAAGGCCGCGAATACCTGGACTGCATGGGGGGCTACGGGGTCGCGATCGTGGGCCACTCGAACGACGCGGTGGTCGCAGCGATAAAGCGCCAGGCCGAGACCCTGATAACCTGCCACGGCTCCCTGTACAACGACGCCCGCGCCGAGTTCCTCGACAAGCTGACGTCCTGCTCGCCGAAAGGGCTCGACGCGGCATTCCTTTCCAACAGCGGCGCCGAGGCGGTCGAGGTGGCAATAAAGCTCGGAAGGAAGGTGACCGGGAAGAAAGGCCTCGTCGCGATGAAGGGGGCCTATCACGGAAAGACCGCCGGGGCGCTTTCCGCCACGTGGAGCAAGAGATACCGCGAGCCCTTCGAGCCGCTCCTCCAGGGAGTCAAGCACGTAGAGAACGGCGACTTGGACGCCCTAGAACGAGAGATCGACGCGGACATCGGGGCGGTCATAGTCGAGCCGATTCAAGGTGAGGGAGGCATCGTGCTCCCACCGAAAGGCTTCATTCGCGGAGTCCGCGAAATCTGCGATAAGAAGGGCGTCCTGCTCATAGCCGACGAGATACAAACCGGGCTGGGAAGGACGGGGAAGCTCTGGGCGCTGGAGAACTGGGGTGTCGTCCCCGACATCATGACCGTGGCGAAGGGGTTGGCTGGCGGCGTCCCCATAGGAGCCACGGTGACGAGGGCCGAGATCCTCAACTCGCTGAAGAAGGGCGAGGCGACGAGCACGTTCGGGGGGAACCCTCTCGCGTGCGCCGCAGGAACGGCCACGCTCAGATACATCCTCGACAACGACCTTCCTTCGCAGGCAAGGAAGAAGGGGAAGCTGTTCTTGGACAAGCTCAAGGCGATGGGCAAAGAGCATCAACTCACGAGAGAGGCAAGAGGGCTCGGGCTGATGTTGGCCTTCGAGCTGAGGGTCGACATTCAGGAGCTGCTCAACGAGGCCATGTCGAAAGGGGCAATCTTCACCTACTCCGGTCGCACGATAGTCAGGATGCTACCTCCTCTGGTCATCACCGAACGCCAGATTGACAGATCCGTTCGGATCCTCGGGGACGCCATCGAAGCCGAGGAGAAGCGGCGCTCAAGCGGCGGTGGCGGCCTTGGATAAGACTGACGAGCTGATACTCCAGATACTCCGAGAGGACTCGAGGCTCGCGTTCGTAGACATCGCCGCGAAGGTGGGCCTCTCCGAGGCGGCTGTCAGAAGGAGGGTCTCGAACCTTGTGAAGGAAGGCACGATCAAGAGGTTCACAATCGACGTCGACGAGCCGCAGACCGCGACCAGCGCCATCACTTACGTCTCGGTCAGCCCCTCAGCCCCCACGGCAGATGTCAGCAAGAAACTGAAATCCGTGAAGGGGGTCGAGACGATCTACGAAACGACGGGCTCCTTCGATATCGCGGCGATCATAAAGGGCGCGAGCATCGCCGAAGTGAACAAGTCGGTCGAGGAGATCAGGAGGCTCGACGGAGTCCTGAAGACGGAGACGACGATAATTCTGCGGACGATTCGTTGAATGCAGACGAATATCGTTAAATATTATCTGTCATCGACTGGTCAACGGAATCAAGGGTGAGTCACTGACGAACTGCGACGAATGCGACGCTCCGCTGACGATTCCCAGTGACGCAATCCAAGGCGAGGTCGTGAGCTGCAAAGAGTGCGGCGCCTCCTACGAAGTCAAGAAGGACGAGGCCTCTGGGCTCGTCACGCTAAGACCGGCAGAGAAAGAGCAAGAGGACTGGGGCGAGTAAAGGCCACGGCCTCGTTTGCTCTGCTATACGACGTAATCAGATGGGAAGAGAAGGCCATCTCCCAGGCCGCCGAGAAAAGGGGCGTCAAAGCGACGCTCGTGGACTCGAAGGAAATGGAGATCAGCCTCACCGGGGGTGGCGCTGACCCGAAGATCAAGGAGAAGGTAGTGCTGCAGAGGTGCGTCAGCCACTATCGGAATCTATACTCTACCGCGGCACTCGAGGCCGCGGGTCACACCGTAGTCAACTCGCTCAGCACCGCGTGGCATTCCAGCGATAAGCTTCTCTGCACCCTGGCGCTGAGGAAGGCCGGCGTCCCAACTCCGCAGACGCGTGTCGCATTCACCGAGGAGGGAGTGATGCGCGCGCTAAAGGCCCTCGGGTACCCCGCGGTCCTGAAGCCGGTCGTGGGGAGCTGGGGCCGCCTCTCTGCCCTGCTCAAAGACGAGGACTTTGCAAAGGCCATCGTCGAGGACAGGGAATACATGCACCCGAGCTACCATGTCTACTACCTCCAGGAGTACGTGAAGCGGCCGCCGCGCGACATAAGGACCTTCGTGATCGGCGACAGGACGGTGGCTGCGATCTACAGAACGTCCGCGGGGGACTGGCGCACCAACACCGCGAGGGGAGGGAAGGCTGAGCCGTGCAAGATAACCAAGGAGATAGACGACATCTCGGTGAAGGCCGCGAAGGCAGTAGAAGGCCGCTTCGTAGGCGTCGACCTGATGGAGTCCGCCAAAGGCCTCGTCTGCCACGAGGTCAACAACACAACCGAGTTCAAGAACAGCGTCCCAGCGACGGGCATCGACAT
>JBGPFY010000088.1:0-4774 GCA_041483615.1 Nitrososphaeria archaeon
GCTAGATCGATATTCCGAACACGAACCGGATGACGTTTCCGAAGACGTAGAGGGCGAACGTGGCACCCAGCATTATCCCCGCGAGCTCAGAGAAGTCCCTGAGGAACCGGCCGCCTGAGATGACGGAGTTATACCAGGAGACGAATCCTATCATGGTCAGCCCGAAGACGAGCGACAGGGTAATCGCAGCCAGCATCGCCGTTGTCAAGAAGTACGGGAGGGCGAGGGCTACCGCGGCGACGAAGTACGAGCCGCCAGTGTAGCCAGCGGCGAGCCCCGGCGACCCCTCGAATCCCTGCTTTGCCTGCGCGAAGGCAGCCGAGGCCATGGCGAGCGAGGCGGCTGCCCCGGCGACTATTCCCGCGAGGCCGGTCAACTCGGTGGAGTTGTAGATCCCGAGGGAGCCGGCGTGGATCCCCGCAATCTCAACCAAGGCGTCCGCGAGCCCGAGGACGATGAACGAGATGTACTTGACGTAGGTTCCCGCGACCGTGTCCGCGAAGGCTGTCTCGTGCCCCTTCTCGTCCTCTATCATCGATTCGAACGCGGCTTGGTCTTCCGCGTGGACAGAGCCCTTCAACGATTCGTATTTGGCCGCGGTGGAGGCCTCTCTGTGCTCCAAGAACTTAATCGCGAACGAGACGCCGAAGATCCGGCGCAAGAGGAGGACCAGAGAGACCATGCCTTTCTTCGGGCCTGCCTCGATCCCGGGCGCACAGTATTTCATCCACAGCTTGTAGTGTTTCTGCTCCATCGCGCTCAGCTTCTCGAACATGTCCTTGTTGGACTGGCTCTTTTCCGAGCTCGCGAGCCGCTTGTAGGTCGTGAAGTCCGTCATCTCGTCCCTTGCCTCGCCGAAGGCTATCTCCGAGAGCTCTTGTTTGGCCGTGCCTAGTCACTCTCCCTCGGCGTTGGCCCTCTCACGGGATCCGTCGGTATCGCCCCGATAAATGGCTCCAACAGGCTGGAAACGCTGCTGGTCATTGAGGGGCGCCCTTCGTATGATGGCCGCCGCACGTGCGTTGATTCTGCGTCCCCCCTTAAAACTTTGGCACGCGCTTCTCACGGACGGGAGCTCCTTGTTTTGGAACAGAATCTGGAAAGGCCCTGAGATAGCGCCTGCATCTCATCGGATGTTCCTCTCAGGGACCCTGATTCTGCATCAAAGGGAAAGTCGGAGCTGCCCGGCCTTCCAAGGTTTCATCACCAAGTCCCACTTGGAAAGAAGGGAGTTCCCATCTGAGAGCATGAAGACGTCACGACCCGGTTCAACCATCCCTCCCACGTCCTCAACCTTGGCTTCAGGTGAGATGAAATGCGCCTTCGCGGTCTCGACTTCCGAGACCTTCATGTCGGTCCAAGAGTCTGGAGAGTCCCTCGCGACCTTCAACCCCCGGGGGGAGAAGAGAAATGCCAGGATGCCCCTGTCGGAGACGAACTCTCCCTTTTTCCCTTGCAGGAAGAGCCTCCTGACCCTTTTCTCGCACATCGTTCTCATGGCTTGGATAAGTATCGTGTCTGGGTCGATTGAGATGGTCCGAGACGCGACGTCCTTTGCGCCAAGGCTGCACCTGAGCTTGTGTTCGCCGTACAGCGAGACGACTTCGTCCAGAGTGACCAGCGCATGTGGAGGAGCGGAGGCGTTCACCCTTGCGTCCCCAAAACCAGTGAGCTCGAAGATTCGGAGCAACTTTTCGAGGCTGTCGTGATATTCGACCGCGCCTAACCACATGCTCGTCGTGGTGCACGAGCCCCACAAGACCTTGTAGTAGTCGCTGGGCTTGGTCTTGACCAGAAGGAGTATCACTTGCGCGCCTCCTATCGCCTTGAAGAGCTTGACCCCCTGTTTCTCGACGTTTGGCAACTCACCGACCTTCGTTATGGGCAGGATCGGGGATCCGTAGGCTGCCAAGATTGAGGCCGCGACGATGACCGGGACGTCAGGCGTGGTTATCGGCCTAGAGACGTCGAACAGCTTCGGGAACAGCTTTGACAGAGGCGCGTCAAGCGTTGTGGGCTCATCTCCGCGGGTCGAGAGGCCTTCCCTAATCATATAAGAATTGTTCGAGCGCACAAAAGAAAGTTCGCCGACGCGCCAAGACTCTCCGGCAAGTTTGACAGCAAGACATGGGATCGAGCTACTTCTTCAGCATCGACTTTCCGGTCTTCAGGTAGGCGTCGTCTCCGGAGAGCCAGTCCTCTCGCAGAGGGCTGAAGCTGTCGATGTCGTCCGTGTCCTCGAGCGCGACTGCAGAGTGGACGATGTTGGGCGGGATGATGAGGACCTCGTCCGCCCCCACAGTTATGTCCTTGCCCTCGATGGTGAACCTGATCGCCCCTCTGACGACCATTGTGATCTGCTCGCTCACGTGTTTGTGAGGAGGGACGACCGCCCCCTTTGCGAGCCGGAGCCGGCCTATCATCTCCTTCTGGCCGACGGCGAGCTTCCTCGAGATCTTGTCGTTGAGCTTCTCCTCCTTGACGTCCGCCCACCTCAGCAGCTGTGGTTTCTTCGCCGCCCTCTTCCAGCTGGTCAGCTTGTTTTGAGCCAACCTCTCGCTTCCCCAGCAAAGTCCCCGGGCGCGCATACTTTAACGTATGACGAAGCGCTCCGCGTCATTTGGCAAACAGAGGTCTAGGGATGTATCTCTTTCCCTGTTTGCCCGTCGAGCCAGACCACCCTCTTCTTCCTCTTCATTATCAGCTCGACGCGATAGAGTGGATAGACGAACCTCTTGAAACTCTGCACGTCGGAATAGGGGATGAGACCCTTGATGACCTCCCGAACCTTCTCTTCGTCCAGCTTGTATTCTTCGACCTTCGCCTTCGAGTCGTCAATCGACTCCAGCGGCTGCTCCGACTCGTGCCATTGGAAGTCTGGGAAGCTGAAGATTCGCCGGAAGACTCGGGCCTTCCCCAGCTGGAACGACCTTATCAGCCTCTTCTCCTCCAGGAGCCGCATCGGTTTCCTGAGCACCTCCTTGGAGACCCCGATCTTGTTTGCGACCTCCAATGTGCTCATGTCTCTGTCAGGCCTGGTGGTTCGAAGCACCTCTATCTCGTCCGAGCTCAACCCCATCAGGCGCTGGAAGCCTTCGTACATGACGGGGGAGTCTCCGAGTTCCACGAACTTGCCGGTCAGTCCGTCGAGGATGAGATACCTCATCTCGATTCTCTTCTTGATCACTCCGGTCTTTACGGCAACTCCCACCTCGACGAGCGGGCGGAAGACGAGGTGCGCGTTGGCGACGACCTCCTCTTTGCCGAAGAAGATGAAGCTCTTGTCTCGCTTTACTATGACAGGGACGTCTTCAGGGTGAAACGTCGGGTTGATCCCGACCAGGCTTCCATCCTTTCCCTGCGCAGGCTTTCCACTCCGCTCGAGCACAGCAATGATCGCAGACCTGAACGGCTTTACGACACGGGCACCCAGTTTCGGGGTGGTTCCCCCGTGACGCGTGTCCTTCTTCCTGATGATGATGGACCGGGGAGCCGCCGAGAGACCTCCCATTGCAAAGAACCTTCCGGGCTCAAGAGTTGTTAAATGCTTTGGAAGGTCGTGCCCTGAGAAGAACTGGGCCACGGCCTGCAGGTCGTTCTTGATGACCAGCTTCCCTATGAGCTGATTGCCGCACTGGCTTAGGATGTTCTTGTCCACCAGCGACGGCCTCTGGGTGCAGACCATCAGCCCCATGCCGCGTTTCCTGCCTCTCCTCGCCACCTCGCCGAAGATGGCGAGCTTTTCGCCGTTCTGGGGAATGAACCTGTCTGCCTCTTCGAGGATGACGAGGTAGGGCGTCCTTCGCCTCTCGACTTCGGCGTAGATGGCCGAGAGCAGTCCGCCGACCATCTCCTTCGGTTTCTCCGTCTCCGAGACATCCAAGATGAGCGGGGCCACGTCGGGCGCCTGACTTCCCAGCTGCGCTACATCGAAGCTGGACCATTGGAGGTCGCACGTCTCGTCATCCCCCACCCGGATGACCTCGAACTTGTCCTTCAATCCGGAATGCTCGCCCTCGGTGTCAACTATGGCAAACGGGACCTGGTTCTTGCAGAGCTCTTCGCAGATGACTCCCACCGCGTAGCTCTTTCCGCTTCCGCTCGCTCCGATGACGCAGGTGCGCCCGGTCGCCAGGACGTTTGCATCTACCTCGAACGGCTTTTCGCCGTCCGAGCCCAGATGGAGGACAGGCTCGTGAGCGTCTGCTCGGTCAGGACCAGGTCTTTCCATCGACGTCGAGGCGCACCCGAGTGATTTAATGATTCGCAGGCCGTGAGAGTACCCAGTTGGTCTCAGGCGCCTCGGATAGGCTGGTTTATCTCTCCCCTTCGGGCGATGACTTTTTGGAAGGCTCAGAAGGTCCTCTTGTTTAGCGAAGGATCCAGTCCGCGTCACGATTCCGCTGAGCCAGCCACCCTGAAGGGGGTGGAGCGGGAACCCAGGGGAGCTGTCGTCGGAGACAAAAGGCCCAAGCTTCCCATCTTTTCAATCATCGACTCGATAGATTTCTCCCACCATTTCGTGATAGTCGGCGACGTAGGGACGGGAAAGAGCACGGTAACCCCCATCCACGAATTCGAGTCATACCAGAGGAACAGGAACATCGTCATCCGCGAGCCATCCAGGGCGGCCTGCAGCGCCCTGTATTACTCTCTTGAAGCGCTTTACCCGGAGCTGAAGCACGAACTGGCGGTCATCACGAAGGACACCAAGATCAACGTCGGCGGAAAGATCAAGATAGTCACGGACGGCGTGCTGCTCAGGATGCTGGCC
>JBGPFY010000089.1:0-4741 GCA_041483615.1 Nitrososphaeria archaeon
CCTTGGCTCTTCGGCAAGATCGGGGGAGGCCTGCTCACCATAGTCTTATTCACCTACATCTTCCTCCTGCTCCCGAAGAGTGTCGGCGCCGCGGGATTCCAGTCCACAGGCCTCCTCTCGCTCATCTACCTCTCGGTGGCCCTCTCGTACACGTATCTCGTCCTGGATTTCTTCGACGCTAGGCGGTCGAGGCCATTCAAGCCGAAGGAAACGGACAAGATGTTCTAGCCTGCGGCACACTCGGTCAGCGCGCGGCTCTCTTCTTCGTGGAGAGCTCCTCTACTAGGGCCTTGGCCACGTCAAAGCGGATCTTTTTCTCAGAGATCATCTTCTCCGCCACGGCATCCACCAGCGCTCCCTTGGCGCCCGCGCTCATCGCGAGCGACCGCGCATGGAGTTTCATGTGCCCTTTTTGGATGCCCTCGGACGCCAGGGCGCGGAGGGCGGCGAAGTTCTGGGCCAGCCCCACCGCTCCCATGACCTCGGCCAGCTCCGTGGCCGTCTTGAGGCCGAGGATCTTGACGTTGGCTTTTGCGGCCGGATGGACCTTCGCGGCGCCCCCTACGAGCCCAACCGCCATAGGCATCTCGAGCGTCCCGACTACGTCCCCGTCCTGGTTCACCTTCCACGTCGTGAGGGGTTTGTATGCGCCCGACCGGGCAGCATAGCTGTGCGCCCCCGCTTCCAGCGCCCTAGTGTCCTGCCCGCACGCGAGTGCGACGGCGATGACCCCGTTCATGATCCCCTTGTTGTGGGTCGCGCAGCGATAGGGGTCAGCCTCGGCAAAGGCGTACGCATAGAGTATGCCCTCGACGACCTCCTCACCCCCCAGCGCCTGCTTGTCGAAGACTCCCGTCGCCCTTACCAGCCTCCTGTCTGCGAGGTTGGAGATGATCCTGAGGTACACCCTCCCTCCGCTGATCTCCTCGACCATTGGAGCTACCGCCTCGGCCATCGTGTTCACAGCGTTCGCGCCCATCGCGTCGCCGCAATTCACGAACAGCTCGACTATTACCATCTCGCCCTTGAGAGACTCGATGACCTTCACGTTGAGGTCCTTCGCGCCTCCGCCGAGGGACACCAGCATCGGGTCCTGCTCGTTCGCCTTCGCGAGGAGCTCTTTCTTCCTGGCCGTTAGCCTCTTCACGGCGTCGCGGGGGTCGGCGACCTCCACCGTCTGGATCTGCCCTATCATGACGGGACCAGTGTTTGTGACCTTGAATCCGCCCTTGACCCTTGCGATCTTCGCGGCGTTGCTCGCGGCTGCGACCACCGACGGCTCCTCGAGGGCCATGGGCACGACGTAGTCTTTGCCGTTGACCAGGAAGTTCGTCGCCATCCCCAGGGGGAAAGTCATCCCGCCGACGACGTTCTCGATCATCCTGTTTGCGATGTCGCCCGGGAGCCCCCCCGTGCTGCCGAGGACCCTGACCTCCTCGTCCGTCAGACCCGCTAGCTTCTGCAGGAACTTGAGCCTGTCTTCCATGGTAAGCTTGTAGAAACCCGGAAGTTCCGAACTTCCCCGCATCTTTCTTCTAGTATCCCTTCCCGCCCGACCATGTATTAAGTCTGAAAGGGCTGGGGAGTCGGCTCATCCTTCTTGGGCGTCTCGCGCCCGCCGGGTCGCCGCGGTGTCTCCGATGACACCTCGTGAGGCCAGCTCGCGAAGGATGGCCTTCAAGTCTTGTCCTCTGCCTACCGCGCCTCTCATCATCGACGTCGCTGTCTTGGTCTCTCCACGCTTCATCATCCCGAGGGCGAACCAGAGCTTCAGCTCCGAGTTGTCCGGAGCCAGAGACAGCGCCTTCGCGAATTCCTTTCCTCCGCGCTCGAGGTCGCCCTTGGAAAGGAGCTCCTCTCCGCTCGCGGCGTGCTCGTACGCCTGACGGACTTTCAGCATCCCCTTCAGGTCCTTAACGGGACCGCCGCTGTTCTCAACGCGGAGGTCCAGCAGTCTCCCCTCCCAGGGCGTGTTGCTGGGCAAAGCAGCGACGACAACGACCGCCGCGGACCTCGCCGCACCACCCCGGCGGGCACCCTTCGACGCCTGCTCCCCCGCCTCGAGCGCCGAGACCAACCTCTCAGCCAAGGTCCCCCTCGCTGCACGGAAGGAGGCAGCCATCGACCTCCAACCTCTCGTCGCGTTTACGAAATCCGCTTGGACGCAGAATCCCCTCCCCGCCAGGTGTCCTGCCTCCGGGAGGCAGCTCCTGCCCGTGTGGGCAGCAGTGCGGCCTCTCGAGTCGATTACCATGACCTGCCTCACGTTAGGTCTCGGGTCCGTCGCGAGGAGCGACTTCAGCGCCTGCGGCGGGGTCTTCCCGCCTTTGAGCAGCGCAAGCCCCAGCGACCCGTAGCTCGGCTCCACCGTCCCCTGCGCGACCACCACCCCGACCCCCGGCTCCGACCATATGGTCTTAGAACCGACAGAGAATGACTGCGAAAGCACCGCGGCACCCATCTCGCCTGACCTCCTGTCCACCGCGACAATGGATTGGGTTCCGCCCAGAGGCAGCTGGACCATCGATGTGTCGGCACCTACACCGGATAAAAGCACTCGCCCCTCGGCTTGAGTAAGGATAAAAACTGCAGTTTGCCGGCTGGCAAGCCAACGGGCCGGTCGTCTAGTCTGGTCAGGACGCCGCTCTGACACGGCGGAGGTCGAGAGTTCAATTCTCTCCCGGCCCACTTTCTTTTCCCGAATCCAGCGATTACGGTTAAACGCCGGCATCTCGACGCCACCCCGTTGGAAAAGGTCGGCATACTGGTGGTATCAAAGTGCCTGAGCGCAGCAGCAATCATCGACACGTTCGCAAGGAGCGAGAGGTATGCACCGAGCTTCTATGTCGCCGAGAGGCAAGCGAACCCGCTCAACCTAAGGAGGGCGAAAGTCCACAAGGTGATCCCTGACCTCGACGTCAGGGAAATCGCGAAGTTCGCATCGAGGCACGCCAAGGAGATAGCCTTCGGCCTGACTGACACCGAGGATTTCGTCACCGCAGGAGGGAGGGATATCGTGGAGAAGGAGACTGGGATCCAGATGCTCTGCGTCACTAAGGAGTTCGCGGTGGAAGCGAGTAAGGCCGACCAGCGCCTTCTCTTCGAGAGGATCTGCCCGAAGGCCAACCCCCGCTACAAGGTCTTCGACCCGTCCAAGTACGCTAGCGAGGCCTCGGCGGTCGCCGACCTTAGAAACTTCTCGAGGGAGCTGGAAGACGGGTTCGTGATAAAGCCCGACGCGCCCGCGAGGGGAGCCGGAGTCGGCGTATGGGGGAAGGACTTCCGCACCGAGGAGGAGGCAGCCGACTTCTTCCGAAACGTCTACGCGAAGGGGCGGGTCGTCGTCGAGGAGCGGATCGAGGGAGAAGAGTCCAGCTTCCACGCCTTCAGCGACGGGCGCCACTTCGTTCCTACCCCCCTCACCCGTGACTACAAGAGGGCGCTCGACGGCGACAAGGGGAAGCTCACCGGGGGGATGGGGAGCTACAGAGGCCACGCGCAGGCGCTCCCCTTCTTGCCCGCCTCGGAATGGGAAGGGGTAGTTCGCCTGGAGAGTGATGCCTTCCAAAAGTGGAAGGGGAGGGGGTCGAACCCTGGTCTCCGCGGGATAGTCCTGTACGACGCTCTGATGCACACACGAGGGGGCTTCAGGATACTCGAGAGGAACAGCAGGGGAGGGAACACCGAGCAAATGTGCCTCCTGACGACGATGCTCGACGACTACGTCGATGTGTGCTACCGGATGGCCGACGGCAACCTGAAGGGAATCAGGTTCTCGAACAACGCGTCGGTGGTGACCTGCGCTGTCCCGCTCAATTATGGTATCGCCTTTCCCCAAGGCAGCGATGAGACGGTGGTGAGCCTCGGCCGCGCTTCAGCCCTCGAAGAGAAACACGGCGGAGGCCTCCGCATCTTTCCGATGGATCTAAGGCTCGACGGGGCGAGCGGGAAGACGCTCATGGGCACATCTCGCTCGGTGGCAGTGGCGGGGGTCGCGGCGTCAATCGAGGAGGCGCACGAGCTTTCCCTCATGGGGGTCGAGGCGCTGGGCGGGCAGTTCCGCCACAGGCGCGACGTCGGGAGCGCCTCGGACATCTCGAAGAGCAAGGAGCATCTCCGAGAAGTCCGGATGCGCGGAAGAGCTCAAGGCTCGAGATAGGTAAGACCTATTCCTTACTGGACGTAGACGCCCATCTGCTGGCCGATCTTCCTAAGCCGCTCCACCCTGTGCTTCATCGACGGGTGGGTCGAGAAGAGCTCGAGGAAGGCGCTCCCCCTGAAGGGGTTGACGATCCAGAGGGACGCTGTGGCCGGAGACGGGGCTCCCGCGGAGTTCGGGGCCCCCGCCGACATGCTCCTTGTCTGGGCCTTTGCGCTGATCTTCTCCAGTGCTGAGACCAGGGCACCTGGGTTCTGTGTCAACTTCGCGCCGTATTCGTCGGCGTCGTACTCCAGCCCCCGGGAGATCCCGAGCTGGACGAACGTTGCCCCCAGCGGGACCAGGATCACTGCAAGCACCAGCAGAATGGGGTTCCCTCCCTGCCTGTTGTTCCCGTTGCCCCCAAGCCCCCCGAACATCATCGAGTAGAGCGCGATGTTCCCGATGTATGAAATCACGCCTGCGATGGTCGCGGCGACGCTCGAGGACAGGACGTCTCTGTGCACGACGTGGCCGATTTCGTGGCTGATCACGGCCTCAAGCTCCGTCGGGGTGAGCGTCTGGAGTATGCTGGAGGTCGCG
>JBGPFY010000090.1:0-4733 GCA_041483615.1 Nitrososphaeria archaeon
ACTATTATCAGGTCGCACTGGCGGAGCGAGCCGAAGGCTTCGAGGACTCCGAAGCGCTCAGCGTCGAACCGGGACCCTGAGGCTGCCCCAACCTCCACGGAGCAGCACGCCGTCTCCAGATGCACGGGCCAAAGGCTGTACAGCCGTCCCCAGTTCGCGATGTAGCGAAGCGGCGCGCCTATCGCGTCCTGGAGGATTTCGTTGACCTTGCCGACGAGGACGTTGACCTCGCCGGTCCTTGGAATCTGCGCGGCCTCTACCAAATCTCTCGCCTTCCGGCCATGTGCACCGTCAGGCCCATGGGTATCAGCAGCGCGCCGACGAAGACGACCATCAGCCAGCCCGAGAACTGCCCCAGCGCCAGAGGCTGGTAGGCGACCGCCCAGGCATAGAGGAACATGGTCATCACGTCGAAGACGACGAACATCAGGAGGTAGGCGTAATACTGCATCATGAAGTGCATCTTCCCCGTCCCACGGGGGACTTGTCCGGCCTCGAAAGTGGCGTTCTTGATAGGGTTGGGGCTCCTCGGCGCAAGGAGCCTCGGCAAGACCAACATGATTGAGCTAAAGCCCACGCCAACCAAACCCATGACGAACACGGACCCGATGTCTCCAAAGATCGCCAACCGTTGCGAGTCCTCCTAAATTTCGGACGCGCCTCGGTGCTTATTTAAGGCTTGGCGGCTTTCGCGGTCGATTCACGAGATTCCAAGAAGCCGGCCTTGTCTTGCCCTCCAAAGCGAAACACATTTAGTGACGCTCCCCTCGGCTAAGGTAGTTTGAAGATCGCGATAGTTGGCACCGGCGTCGCCGGCTCATACCTCTTGAACAGGATCCCTCCCGAGCACGAAGTCGAGGCGTTCGAGATGCGCGAGAAGGAAAAGTGGTGGGCCGTCTGCGCTTGGGGGACGAGCGCGCCCTTCATCTCGGAGCTCGTCACGAAGGCGGGGTTGAATTTCGACGACTACATCCTGCACAGAGGGAAGAGGATGATCGTCGACCCTGGAAACGGGAACACCTTCGACATCAAGCTCCGTGGGCTCGTGACCTTCGACAAGACAAGGCTGTTCGGCGACATGAAGAAGGGGAAGAATATCCATTGGGGTGCCCACATCAAGGACGTCAGCGACCTCAAGGGCTTCGACTTGGTCGTCGACGCGACGGGGTTCCACCGGTCGCTGATGCCCAAGCTCCAGCACGACGCCTCAATCCCGTGCTTCGAGGTCGAGGTCGAGGGGAAGTTCCCGTGGGACGACTTTTACATCAAGCCATACCCCAGCCTGACCGGTTACTTCTGGTACTTCCCGCTGGGTGAGGGGAGGGGGCACATAGGCGCAGGAGACTTCAAGGGCCAATACAAGGGAGAGATAGAGGCGATGATCAAGAAGTACGACTGGAAGGTCGTGAGAAGGATCGGGAGGCCAGTGAGGATTCTCGCGCCGGCTTACATGGGACCCTTCTACACAGAACCCAAGTGCTTGAATTGCAACATGACGATTCGCAACACAAAGCTCCTGAGAAACGCGAGCAAGATCAGCTCTGGCCAGACCGCGGGCACCACGATATTGAGTTCATCGGGAAGTCAGGTTGCGACAACGACCTTCGCAGATAGAGGCGGCTCGTCAAACGGCGGGGCGACTACGCAGAATGGCAGACCCGATCCTATGAACGGGCACGGCTGGTGCGCTTGTTCGAGCCCCAGGCCCGACGGACCCATAGTGGTGGGTGTCGGGGAGAGCATAGGCACCGTATACCCGCTCCTCGGCGAGGGGATAATCCCCAGCATGCAGTGCGTCAACATGTTCGTCGAGCACCTCGGCGACATGGAGGCCTACTCGGAGGCGGTGCTCAAACACTTCGATATCTATGCCAAGGTCTACAGGTTCATCAAGGCGAAGGTCGACGGGAACTTCTCGATGCTGAGCCGGTTCCCCGACCTCGCTGCAATCTACTGGCACATGAGGAGCAACGAGAGGAGGTATGGCCTCGAGACCCACCTCAGGGACATCCTCAAGGTCGTCAACGTCTAGCGACAAGGGCGCTGCTGACGTTCGCGCCCACTCTGCCGTCCACGTCCTTAAGGGCGCCGTGACGCATGTGCTGGGGCCGAGGCGGTTCACATTCGGCCAGGTGTGGGAAGGAGGGGCGGGAATCCTCAAGGCAAGGTCTGAGGCCTCCCCCACGCCTGAAGAGGTCTCGAAGATTGAGGCGGCTGCAAACAACAAGGTCTCGGAGGACGTTGAAATCTTGGATTTTGAGATGGACAGGCAGGAGGCGGAGGGGCACTTCGGGACGGGCATCTACGACCTTTGCCCCGCCCCAAAGGGCGAGGCGCTGCTCCACATCGTGAGGATAGACGATTGGGAGGTCAGCTGCTGTTCCAAGGGCCATGTCGGGAGCACAGGGTCGATAGGAGAGATGAATATAGACGGGGCAACCTTCGACAACG
This sequence comes from Nitrososphaeria archaeon, assembly GCA_041483615.1. Lineage (GTDB taxonomy): Archaea > Thermoproteota > Nitrososphaeria > Nitrososphaerales > Gagatemarchaeaceae > Gagatemarchaeum. The sequence continues at coordinate 2,452 of JBGPFY010000090.1, forward strand.
CGCGGAAGGAGGTCGAATTCAGGTTCCGCCTCCTCTGAGGTTTCATCTCTCGATAGCAAAACAGTATATTGGTGGTGGGAAGGCCCCCTGATTCGGGCCCGTAGCTCAGTACGGATAGAGCGACAGCCTCCTATCGAAGCTTGGAAGCGATGCCATAGGCCCGTAAATACCGAATTCAGCTTCGAAGTCGATGTCTGGGGAGCAGCGTGTGGACCGTGCCGCGGTCATGCAAAGGCTATCTTCCGTCCAAGCCTCACACGACCTCGAGGCTAGAAGAGAAAAGCTCGGTCTTTCTGAGTCCTTTCTTCAAGAAAGCAAGAGAGACCTGTTCGGATATCTTCTCGGCTTCCTAGTAGGCGATGCCGCCAAGAGGCGATCAAGTCCCGCATCAGAAATGTTTCTTGAAGTCCAACTCACCAAGAAACATAAGGAAAACGAACGGCTTGGAGAATTCGTCGGCCTATGCGCTAACGCATGTGGAATATCCTATTACAAGATTAATGACTGGTTCGTCAACGAACGACTGCCTCATGGTCGCTACCATTGGAAATCGCAGCCGTCTCCTCTCCTCACCTGGATGTTCACGCAATGCTTGGGTCTTCAGGATGGACAACTGACGACCTATGATCCTGTCTCGATTGATTGGATTTCCTCGATGGAAAGGTCATTTCGAATTGCCTTCATGCAAGGCCTGGCAGACTCGGACGGATATCTCCATTTGCAGGATCAGGAAGCACACGTTATCGTTTCTCCAAACTTGGCTTCGGTCAGCAAAATCCTCGATTCTTTGAGCATTAGACACCGATGCGGCCTGTCGAAAGGGATGGACATAGTTAAGATTCGATGTGAAGTCGCTGCGAATCTGCCAATTTTTAGTCCGATAGCAAAATCCTATCGTTACGACAGATTGATGAAACTTGCCGGCGCGCGAAGACTCGGGCACGGACCATGGCCGAGATGGTTGGCCTTGCATATTGACGCGCTGCTGCGCCAGGGATATTCGACTGGTGAAATCCTTAGAGCGATATTAGACAAGCATAACATAGCAATCCGTGCATCCAATGTGAGGCGACACAGAAATGCCATGGTAAGATGGGATGATAAGCAATGACACCGAGAAAGTATTAAACGGCCCCCAAGCGAAGCGGTCGACGGGCCCGTAGCTCAGTACGGATAGAGCGACAGCCTCCTATCCGCTTGAGAGACAGCTGTAGAAGATTACAATTCTTCGGCTAAAGGTCGAGGGTTCAAATCCCACCGGGCCCGCCAACCACTTCCCTCGAGAGACCGTGCAATATGATTCCTGAGCATGAGGCGACGTCGTCCTTCGCGCGACTCAGCTCTTCTCGCCGCCACCTTGGATCTTTGAGTGAACGAAATTCGTGACGTAGCCCTTTCGGGCTTGCTTGAAACACCTCGTCCATCTAACTATATAGCAAGGTTGTAGTATTTTTCTAGGAGTTGGTCCGCGCGATTGGGCGACGTGCTGTATTCGGTCTTCTCGCCGTAATTGTGATTGCGCTGTTGCTGGGAGTCTTCCTCAACACAAGCATGAACAATTCATCGCGAGGCAGTACCTCGGCGGGCACAACCAGTTCCCTTAGCGGCTCGTCGTCCGCGAACCTCACCCAATTCGTCAACCCCTTCATCGGCACCGGCAGCAGGTCCCCTTACGGCGGGGGCGACACGTTTCCGGGAGCTGCCTACCCGATGGGGATGGTGCAATGGAGCCCCGACACGGTCTCGAACCCTCCAGGGGGTTACTCATACGATGACTCCAAGATAAAGGGGCTGAGCCTCACACACTTCAGCGGTCGCGGGTGTAATGTCTACCAGGACTTCCCCTTCGTCCCCTACGTCGGCAAAATCTCAGACTCCCCTGCCACCCACGCCTCCCTATACCACTCCAGCTTCTCCCACGATAGTGAAGTCGCCCGCCCCGGCTACTACCAAGTCCACCTTGCTGGCCCGGACGTCAAAGCGGAGCTGAGCGTCACTCCCCATACAGGGATGGGCCAGTTCGCGTACCCGGCTTCGGCAGCCTCGACAATGATAATCAACGCCGGGGGGAGCGTCAACGGTAATACGAATTCCGGAGCATCGGTCGTCCCCGCCGACAACGAAGTCACTGGCTCCGAAGAAAGCACCGTCGGCTGTGGCAGCAATCCATACACTCTGTATTTCGCGGCCAAGTTCAACCGCCCCTTCTCCGCCTACGGCACGTGGGACGAGGGTGCAGTCAGTCAAGGCTCGAACTCGGTTAGCGGCCAGCACACAGGCGC
>JBGPFY010000091.1:0-4714 GCA_041483615.1 Nitrososphaeria archaeon
CGGCGACGACGATGTGTTGGATGCCGTCCTCTTCGTTGGCGTAGCCCATGATGTCGAGCTTGGGGTCGACGAGCAGTCGCACCTTCGAGCGGACGTGGTAGCCGGCCTTCTCCAGCCTGTTCATGGCCCAATCGAGCTCTTCCTGGAGAGAGCGATCGCCTCTTGCTAGCGACAATGTGGGATGTCCCGGTTTCTTGCGTTGGTCTTGCGTCCGCTACTTCAGCGGGACGTAGAGGCTCGAGCGGCTGGCGCCGATGCCCGGAGTCCCGTGGACGACTTTCTTGTTTGTGATCGCATATTCCCCGAGGTAGTGCCCTATCATATCTGGCTTGATCTGGATTGAGAGGAACTCCTTTCCCGTGTAGACGCCGACCGTCGCCCCGACCATCACCGGGAGGACTATCATGTCTCTGGCGTGCGTCTTGATCTGGCCCTCTAGTTTGCCGTCCTTTTGGGACCGGACGTCCTCGAGGAGCTTCCTCTTGTCGTCGGAGATCCCCCTGTTGAGCGAGCGCCTCGCCCTCGACGGGAGGAGCTGGAGGATCGCCTCCGTGCTCATCGAGTTGAGCTGGTCAACGGTGAAACCCCTGTAGCGGAACTCTTTCGGCATGCGCCCGTCTCTCCCCCTTACCTCTCCTTAACCTCGACGGTCGTCCTGGCGAGCCTCTTCCTGCCGGTCTTCCTAGGCGCTATCAGGCCGACCTTCCTGCCTGGTGGCGCGTTCCTCGAGGTGCTGGTCGACTTTCCGGGGTGCTGGTGCCTGCCGCCTCCGAACGGGTGGTAGACGACGGCCATCGCGATTCCTCTCATCCTCGGGTACGGGATGCCCTTCGCCTTCATCGCGTGGTGCCTCGGCCCCGCCCTGAGGAAGGGCTTCTCATGCATGCCCCCTCCCGCTACTTCGCCCACCGTCGCCCTGCACTCTTCGTTGATCAGTATGCTCTTCCCGCTAGGGAGCCTGACGATCGCCCTCCCTTCCCCCTTTGAGAAGAGGACGGCGGAGCCGCCGGCCGCCCGGACGAGCTTCCCGCCATCGCCTTGGCGTAGCTCAATGTTTGAGATCCTTGTCCCCTCTGGGATCTTCTTCAACGGGAGGATGTTCCCGTTCGCTACCGCGGCGTCCGGTCCGTGCTGGACCTCGTTCCCGACTGCGAGGCCGGAGACGGCGGGGACGTACGATATCGCCCCGTGCTCGCCGTATTGTATCTGGGCGATAGGGGCGCTCCGTCCCTTCTCGTCGAGGATGGCTTTGACCGTGAGCTTGCCATCGTGGCCGGCCGCGTCAGGGCTCATCAACGGGTAGCGGACGGGCGCGATCTTCCCCCTTGGCGAGACCCTGAATTGGAGGCCGCCCTTGCCCCGCCTTCTCTGAAGGATTCTCTTTCCCATTACGCTTACACCAGTCCCAGTTTCGTCGCGAGGTCGGTCGCCGAGTCCTCGGGGACGAGGCGCACGAACGCCTTCTTGCCCCCGAGTGATCTCAGGGTGTTGACGTCCCTGACCTTCACTTCGTAGAGCGCCTGGATGGCGTTGGCAATCTGCGTCTTCGAGGCCTTGTTGTCGACCATGAAGCAGAGCTTGTTCTCGCGGGCTATCTGGTCGAAAGTCTTCTCGGTGACGTATGGCCGGAAGATGATCTTCTGCGCGTCTTCAAGCCTCAACTTTCATTCCCTCTCCCTTTGTCGATCTCATGCTGAGGACTTCGATTGCGGAGGCCGTCCAGATTGTGAGCCTTCCTGCGACCCCTCCAGGCGCGAGCGGAAGGACGCTCAGGCTGTCCACAGAAGCGACCTCGACCCCGGGAATAGACGCGGCCGCCTTCCCCACGCCCCTGTCGTTGCTCACGACAAGGAGGGGCCCGATCTTCTTCCTCGTTGTCCTCCCTCGCATCCTCGCCGTCCCCGACCGCCGCTTGACTCCGCCGTAGACGCGCCTCATCTCGTCGGTGAGGCCCAGGCCCACGAGGAACGACTCGAGGGCGGCGGTCTTCTCCAGCGACTCGAGGTCGTCGGATACTACTATGGGGAACTTCAGCTTCCCGGTCTTGTGGCCTCTCCAGGCGACCGCGCTTCCGTCGCCCGTGAACGCGATTGCCGTGTCTAGGGCGAGCTTCTTCTCCTTGACGTTGATCTTGCGGTAAATCACCTTCTCCGACCTTGGTGGGTGAGGCAGCCTTCCCTTGACCGTGCTCGCGACCCCTCCCCCCTGGCCGGCCCTGTTGGTCCCGGCGCCCTTCACCCTGGGGATTCTAGAGACCCCTCTGCCAGTCGGCGGGTTGCTCGTCTCGGCGCTCGTCCTCTCGCCCGCCATGGGGTCGCGCCCGTATGGCTGCAGGCTGTGCGAGTGGAGTATCCACCACGCCCTCTGGACCAGGTCAGGCCTCAACGGGGTCGAAAAGACTCCCGGGAGCTCGATGCTATCGCCGGGCTTGCCGTCCATGTCGAGGACCTTGACCGAGTCTGCCACGCCCTATTACCTTCCGCCCGTCCTTGTGCTGACCTCTAGGACCTGCACCGGCGTTGTCTTCGCCTTCGGGTGCGGCCTCATCGGGTGCCTCACGACCACGATGCGCCTGTTCGACCCAGGGACGCTTCCGCGCACCAGCGCGTAGTCGGTTTTGAGGTCGCCGAAGTGCTCGAAGCCCCCCTTTGGGGTTATCGGCGCGTCCTTCGCGTTAGAGATGGTCAGGATCCTCTTCCCTGACTCCGTCCTCTGGTGGAAGCCGTGCTGGCCCGCCCTGGCCACCGTGTACATCACGGCCGCCGGGTGCCAGGGGCCGATGACGCCGACCGCCCTGACGCTCTTCCTCGACTTGTGCTGCTTCCTCTTGATCCCCATCCTGGTCACCGGGCCTTCGAAGCCGTGGCCTTTCGTCACGCCAATGACGTCGACGTAGCTGCCCGCCTTGAAGACCTCGGAGAACTTGATCGGCTTGCCGAGGGCTTTCCCGGCGTAATCGAACTGCGCGGCAAGGTCGCCGCCCCCGACCCCCACTTCGAAGACAATCGGCTCCTTCTGCGACAGCCCAGCGTCCCTGGGGATTATCGCGACAATGGCGGCGACCCGCGTGACTCCGGAGAGCTTCTGCTTCCAGGCCTCAAGGAACTTCGCGGGGTCTGCGCCTGACTTCTTCTCGACTCCCTTTGGGAGGTTCTTTGCGTAGACCTCGCCGACGGCTCTCTCGGCGGCGTTCTCCTTGGTGTATAGGCGCAGCCCCACTACGGAGGTGTCGGGGACCGCCAAGACGCTTGTCGGGTTGAAACGCGGCTTGCCGAAGTTCGGAGTCTTCTCCCTGTCGTCCATGGTGATCGTGTGAATCGTGCTGACCTTGACGGCGGGGAAACCCAGCAGGATGGGGGTGCTGCCCTTGATCTTCGGCCAGTTGTGGACCGTCGGAAAGAAGTCTCCGACTCTTCCCCTGGGGATGTATGCGAGACTTCCTCTGCGTGGTGCGGAGTGTTTCCTATGACCCATCCTGACTCACTTGTGAAGTTTACCCGGATTTTTCCTCCGTCTTTAAACTTTCGCGTCGTTACAGGCGGTCGTTAGCGATGGGCGTATTAGTTCGCGGCGTGGCCGCCTGAGGAGCGCGCCTTCGCCTTCTCGACCTCGAGCTCGAACTGGAGTGCGGTCATCAGGACGCCCGTCCCCCTCTTCCGCGAGAGCGTCCTGATCAGGTCCCTCTCGGTGACGAGCGCGACGCGGCCGGTCGGGGCGTCGTCGACGACCAGCCCGCCGATTCCGAATATCATCATCTTCGAGGCTGCGACCCTGATATCGTCGTCTTGGCTCACCGTAATGACGTCCCTGGTCATGAAGTCGGAGATTGGGACGTCGAAGCTGGTCGGGACGCTCCAGCTCCCTCCCGTCCCATGACTGGGGGGGCCCTTGGGGGCGAACTTCGCCACATGTCCCAGGGCGTCCTTGTTGGAGAGAATGCCCTTCGGCATGCTGCTTTTGCCCTCCTCGCCGGCAGGGATGACCGGCAGGCGCCGCACTCTATTCTCTGACATGAGACGAACAGCAGTCGAGAGGTATGCATCTTGACCGATGGTGACCACATTCGTGTTCATTATCTCGGAGACGGGCACCCCGATTTCGTCCGAGCTGGTGCCCATCAGACCGACGAGATCCCTGAGCGTGATTATGCCGTGGACGACCCCGAGCTCATCGACGACGGGCATCCCGCCGAGGTTGTGGAACGTCATCTTCTTCGTTATCTCCGCGAGCCCGTCCCCCGGCTCGACACATATGCTGTTGTAGACCATGATCCTCTCGACCGGAATCTCCAGAGACTCGATGACCTCGGCGGTGGTGACGTCGGGCCTGGAGAAGACGAAATTAAGCGAGTCGATGATGTCTTGGGCGGAGATCATCCCCATCGCCTTCCCCTTCTCGTCGACGACCGGAAGATGCCTGAAGTTCCGCCTGTGCATTATCATCGAGGCGGTGAGGACGCTTTGCCTGGGCGTCACCTTGATCGTCTGCCTAGTGAACAGCCACCATAGGTCTTCGGTCTTGCTCGGCATTGTCCATCCCTCCTAGCTACACTGGCATCGGGCTACTCTTCGACGGGGACTTCCTGCGGAGGAATTGGGGTCGCGACCTTCTGCTCGCCTGCGCGCAGGACCGTGAACTTCGAGCTGAGGACGGTCTCGAGCAATGAGCTGGGGAGGCTGAACGCCTCGAAGAACGCCTCGAGCCTCCCCCTGAG
>JBGPFY010000092.1:0-4658 GCA_041483615.1 Nitrososphaeria archaeon
GCCGGCGATTCGCTGGACATCGACTACTCCCAGTTCGACGACCCGGCGTTCCGGTCCGAGTTCAACAGAAAGTTTCCCATAGTGCTGGGCAGGATAAGGGACTACGAGGAAGCCGCGGCCGCCATCTCGAAGAGGAGAAGGTGTCACCTCCAGATACGCCGGGCCGGCTCGAAGGGGATGCTCGTCTTCACCATCGCCGCCCGCGTGGACGCGCCGAGGGGCGCGCTGGCGGCGCTGCGCTCCGCCATCAGGAGGAACGTGTCGGCCCTCAAGGAAGCCTACGAGCAGATCGCGAAGCTCTGACTGCCCTGTCCGCTGGGCTAGGGGGCCATCCCTGAGGGGGGCGGCTGGACGTCCTTCCCCTGTCCCTGCTGCGCGTTCGCCATGGCGGCGCTCGCCGCCAGCTGCTGCTTCATCGAGCCCGTGATGAACAGGCTCGCCGCTACCGCCGCGACTGAGATGCCGAGGCTGAGCCAGAAAAGAGGGATTATCGAGTTCGCCAATGCGACTCTTAGCTGGGGGACGAAGGCGGCGAGCGCCGGGCTCGACGCCATCATCTGGGCCAAGGCCGCCGGAGTGGCGAGCACTTGCCCGACGAGGTTCGGGTTGCCGAGGAACGCGGCAGCTTGGGGTCGCTCCTGCGCCGGGACAGCCTGCAGGATGTTGCTCAGCTCGGACCCGAAGGTGTTGGCCTGGATCGCCCCGAGAACCGCGAGCCCGATTGAGCTCCCCAGGTTGCTCATGAACTGCGCGAGGGAGGAGGCCACGCCTATCTTCTCCCTGGGCACAGAGTATTGGACGGCGATGACCACGCTCGCGAAGGTGAGCCCGGCCCCAAGGCCCATGACCGCCGACCGCTCTGCTATGTCGATGACGGTCGAGGTCTGGCTGATCCCGGTCAGGAGGAACATGCCGATGGTCATGGCCACCAGCCCGACGAAGATGACACCCCTGTAGCTCACCCTCACGGCGAGCTGCCCGCCGATGATCGCGGTGACTATCAGCGGGAGCAGGAAGCCGTAGAGCGCGTTCCTTGCGTCGCTGACCGAGCCGCCGAGCGCCGCCTGCACGAAGAGAGGGATGAAGCTCACCACGGCGAAGAACGCGACGCCCCTCAGGAACGCCACCGCCGAGGCGGACGACACCGTCTTGTTCCTGAAGAGGCTCAAGGGGATCACGGGTTCCTTGGCCCTCCGCTCGACCGCGATGAAGACTGCGAACAGGCCAACGGCGCCGGCGAAGGTGACCGCCTCCTGCCAGGAGTACCATGGGTACGTGGTCCCTCCGTCGAGGAATCCGAGGATCAGCAGGACCACCCAAGCGGTGAGGGTGGTCACCCCGAGGATGTCGAGCGAGGACCTTGCGTTGATGTTCCTGGACTCCCTTACCCCTAGGGTGATGAGGATTAAGGATGCGATGCCGAGGGGGAGGTTTATGTAGAAGATCCACCTCCAGTTTATCGCGTCGACGATGTAAGACCCGGCGGAGGGTCCCACCACGGCCGCGATGCCGAAGACGCTCGCGAAGATGCCCTGGAGCCTTCCGCGCATGGCCGGAGGGAAGGCGACTCCCACTATCGCGAGGGCGATGGGGAAGAAGGCGCCGCTCCCGATTCCCTGTATGGCCCTGAAGACGATCAGCTGGTCGATGTTCTGCGACGCGCCCGAGAGTATGGACCCAGCCATGAATATCACGAGGCCCAGGACGTAGAACTTCCTTCTCCCGTAGAGGTCGGAGAGCTTGCCAAAGACGGGGAGCATCACTGTCTGCGTCAGGATGTAGGCGCTGAAGACCCAGGCGTAGAGGCTCAGGCCTCCGAGGTCCGAGATTATCGTGGGCCCTGCGGTCGCGACGATTGTCTGGTCGAGCGCCGACAGGAGCAGCCCCGTGAGGAGGCCGCCGATTATCAGCAAAGTCGTGCGCCTGGATGGCGCGGCGGCCGGGAAGCTTCCGTTTTGTGGGGACGATGTCATTTTGGGAGCCGCTCCCTCGCTGGCCGATGCGTGGATACTTGTTGATGGGGAATCCGGAGAACCGGTCACACCGCCGGGCTTCTTCATGGTATTTTGAAGCCCCGAAGAAGGCGGTTTAATAACCTGAGTTATCTTCGCGATATATTCGCAGTTCTTGGCGGCCCCGGAGCTCGTCGCCGGGCGGGAGTCACAAGAGATTGTTTATAGGCGAATTTCGGGCGCGCGAGTCGGCGGTCAAGTATTCAGTACAAGTGGATTGCCCTCACAAACACGACGCTGGGCGCCTCTATGTCGGCGATCGATGCGAGCATCGTCCTGGTCGCGCTGCCCACCATCGGGCGCGACCTCCCCAACACCTCCCCGTTCGACCTGATTTGGGTCGTCGTCGGATATCAGCTCGTGATCTCGGCGGTCTTGGTGAACTTCGGGAGGCTGAGCGACATTTTCGGGAGGGTCAGGCTCTACACGCTGGGGTTCGCGCTGTTCACGGCGAGCTCGGCCCTTTGCAGCGTTTCGCAGTCTGGCGCAGAGCTGGTGGCGTTTCGGATGATTCAGGGGCTGGCGGCCGCCCTGCTTTTCTCGAACAGCGCGGCGATAGTTACCGACGCGTTCCCCTTCGATCAGAGGGGAAGGGCGCTCGGCACCAACGCGGTCGCGATTTCTGTGGGGTCGGTGTTGGGGTTCGTCCTGGGAGGGTTCCTCACGGCGGCCGCGGGATGGCGGTCGATATTCTGGGTGAACGTCCCGATCGGGGTCGTGGCGACGGTGTGGTCGTTCTACCGCCTCAAGGAGCTCTCTGTGAGGAGGAAGGGGCAGAAGCTGGACTTGCCGGGCAACGTCGCCTTCGCCGCTGGGCTGGTCTTGCTGCTTTCGGGGATTTCGCTCTACGCGCTCGCCGGCCTGAGCCCGACCGTCGCGATCGGGCTGACCGCTGGCGGCGTCGCAGCCCTGGGTGCGTTCTTCTTCGTGGAGACCAAGGTGAAGGACCCGATGCTCAAACTCTCGCTTTTCCGGAATCGGCTTTTCGCGGCGGGGACCCTCGCAATCTTCCTCAATGCGCTTGCCCGAGGCAGCGTCCTGTTGGTCCTTTCCTTCTACCTCCAGGGGCCCAACATGAGCCTCGATCCCTTCCAGGCGGGTTTGTTTCTCCTTCCGAACACGGCCACGATCGCCGTCTTCGGGCCGCTGAGCGGCTACTTCTCTGACAAGAAGGGGCCGAGAGGGGTAGCCACGGCCGGGCTTGTGGCGACGGCGGCCGGTCTCCTGCTGCTCACCCAGCTGCCGTCTTCGGCCACGTTCTGGCAGCTCGCGCTCCCGCTTGCCCTTTTCGGGGCTGGGATCGGCACGTTCGCGCCCCCTAACAGGTCGTCGGTGATGAGCTCCGTCCCCCCCGAGGACAGGGGCCTCGCGTCGGGGATTAGCACCACGCTGATAAATCTGGGAAACAGCGTGAGCAGGAGCGTCGCCTTCGTCTTGATGGCTGCTGTGGTCCCGGTCGCCACCTTGGACAGCATGTTCGCGGGCGACTACGTCGGAGCCGGGGCTTCATTCGCGGCAAACTTCGTGGAGGGCATCCACCTGGTCTTCCTCGTCTCCGCAGGGCTCGTAGTCCTTTCCATCATCCCCTCGATTCTGAGGGGGAGCCGGACGACTCCCGAGGAAAAGGCGGACGTCTCCTCGATTCCCCAGGAGTAAGTTACGCTCGGATCAAGAAGAGGTCAGACCCATTCCTTCCGAGCAGTGGCTTTTCGTGACTTCCTTGGTGCATGCTCAATTCAGGAAGGAGATGTGACGGATTTGTTCCAGGTCCTTGAAGCTGACCACATGCCATGTTAGTAAGAAAATGTACTCCTGAAAGATTTATATTAATGCGAAGGGCTGTAAAAATCCAATGCCTGGAAAGTCTGAAAATGAGCTAATTGTATACGGTCCATTTCACAAGACATTTTTTGACTTCCTTACGCAATTCCGCCACAGATATTATAATCTCGACATAGACCTTACCTACTATGCCGCTCATCCTGTCGAGGTAGTTGAGAAAGTGAGGAATGAAGTGAAGTACGGCATCCCGACCGCTGATGTGGTGATGCTTCCACATTATACCACTTTGATGCTGAAGGATTCGGGCCACCTGCGAGATTACCGCTCGCCCGAGCTCTCCGCTTACGACTCGATGTTCAAAGACAAGGATGGAATGTGGTCTGCCATTGCAGTAGAGCCCACGAATTTCATCTACAATCGTTCGCTGCTCGAACAGAGACTCGTCCCGACAAAATTGATGGACCTTGCGAATCCGGAGCTAAGGGGCAAGGTGGCGATCCAGTCCACCCAGGATTGGTCTGACGGGATGTACAGCTTCTTCTACTTCGGAGCCCTGCTGAGCATGATCGGAGAGAAGAGGTGGGACGAATTTGTAAAGGCATTCCTCAAGAACGTGAAGCCTGGGGTATTCGCATGCTATCACAACATGCAAAAGTATGTCTCAAGGGGGGACTACGCGATAGGGCTGCCTCTCCCGCTGATCAAGGTCGGCTGGGCGGTGGAGACGCTCAACCTGGTCGACGTTAAAGCCACGGCGAGCATGAGGAGCATCGGAATCGTCGCCGGAGGAAAGCACCAGAACAACGCCGAATTGTTCGTCAACCATCTTCTCTCCGACCAGTGGCAAAACACGATGGGCAAGAA
>JBGPFY010000093.1:0-4649 GCA_041483615.1 Nitrososphaeria archaeon
AGTGAAATCGGATTGAGAAAGGCGCAAGCGGGCGCGTGCAAATGAGCGGCCCAAAATAGTTTAAAAAAAACACAGAGGCAGGTAGGAATAATATCCGCAACGGCGTTCAACGGCGTGTTCTTTGAAAAAAGTGGAAGGCAGGCCTCGGTTTGACGAGGCTCTGCCATTCTTCCTCCACCCTTTACGACGAGGACGCCGGGTAGATTAGGTCCAAGACCTTCTTCGTCCTGTCGAGGACGCGCATGCAGAGCCTTCCGACCATCTGGGGGTTGTTGGACTGGGCGTACATGGAGATGTAGCTCCAACTGAAGCTGTCTGCAGGCCTGCCGTATAGCCTGGCGAGTGTCGCTGCCACTAGTTGCGCCATTGTCTCAGCCTCAGATTCCTGTCCGTGTGCGCTCTTGGGTTCGAAGGTCCGATGGATTGCGTGACCGAGCTCGTGGAAGAATACGTCCCAGTCTTCGGTAGCCAAGACAATTGTCTTGGTGGTGTGCTCTGTGGCGCCGTACATATTCGGGCCAAGGCGCGCGTACTGACTTTCATTCCGAACCTGACTGCAACCTCCATGAGAGGAGGTGGGTCCCTCGGCTCGTAGGTCGGGAGTTCCTGACCGCACGTATCCTCGTACCTGAATATGGGGATGCTCTTGAATCCTATGAGAACCTCCCTTGTCCCATCCACCCCTCGCTCGCCCTCTTCGAGTGGTTCATGTTTGACCTTCTTCCTGACCGGCCCCAGGATCCAGATTGCCGTCATATCCCTCGCGACCCACCTTCCTACCTCGCTCCACTGTCTGAACCCCCTGGCATCCGAGGTTCCCGCCAGGAGCATCAGGAGCTGGTTGCCGACCGACCACTTATCCTGCCAAACTACGCATACATCGAGTTTCTGAGATACATCGACGCGTTTGCGAATAAGGTCGGGGAGAAGCTGCGAATCTTCGTCATGGACCAGAGCCACGCCGTCAGGTTCGTGATATCGCACTCTCTCTTTGACGGCGAATCCAAGAGGTGGAGGCTGAACCCAACCACCATCGTGGACACGCTGGGCAATCTGGCTCCCTTAATCGGGCGCGAGGTCGATTTCGCTCGAAGATGACGCACACCGCGTTCCTTAACTCTTAAATTCCTTGGCGAGGTCGTCGCACCGATGGAATCACCGCTCACAGGGAAGCGAGTCGCCGTGCTCGCCGAGAACATGTATGAGGATTTGGAGTTGTGGTACCCGCTCATCCGACTGAGGGAAGCTGGGGCAGAGGTCTCGGTCGTCGCACCCACGGCCGGAGCGACCTACAAGAGCAAGCACGGGCTCGAGGTCAAGGCCGACCTGTCGGCAGAAAGCGTCAAGGCGCGGCAATTTGACGCGGTCGTCATCCCCGGCGGGTTCGCTCCAGACTACATGAGAAGGTCCGAGGCGATGGTCAGGTTCGTGAAGGACGCAAATGACGAAGGTAAGATAGTCGCAGCAATCTGTCACGCCGGGTCGATGCTCGTCTCCGCGAAGATTCTGAAGGGCAAGACGGTCACGTGCTACAAGTCGATAAAGGATGACGTGATAAACGCTGGAGGGAACTACGTGGACAAGGCGGTTGTGAGAGATGGCGAGCTGATTACCTCGCGGGTGCCTGATGACCTCCCTGCTTTCTGCACTGAGATCATCTCAGCGTTGTCGACTGCGAAGAACGAACACCACCCTCCAGCCAAGATGCGGACCTGAAAAGTGGCCGCGCTCACTTGGTGAGGCTCGTGACCTCGACGACGGACTCCATCAAGTCGCTCGTCTCGGTGTCCAGATAGACCGCAATCTTGGTGTCGGTCCCGGGGATTGTCCCGAACTTTATGGTAAATTTGGTAAGTGGGAAGGCAGGCTGGGCGATGACGTAGGTCGTGACAACCATCTGGGTGGACCCTATGGTCATCGTGCTCTCCGTGGTCTTGCTGAGGAGCGAAAAAAGCGTCGCGTTGTTCGAAAAGGACGTGACGAACGACATTGCCCCCATTGGAATCGACGCGTAGACGGCTGCGCCGGCTCCCGTGTAGTTCTTGACTCCAAGGACGTCCACCCTGTCGATGCGTTCCTGCGGGTTGAACCACACGATGACGTTGTTCCCTATACCGGTCTGGGTGAACTCGACCTTGGTGTACTGGGTGGAGTTGAGCGTGGCCTTGCCCAGGACGACGTAGGCGATGTTTTGCTGCTGGTCTACCACACCCACCCCTTCTGAGTTGTCATAGGTGGTCAGCTGTATCTGCATGTGAGAGAAGTACCCGATCAGAGAGAGAACCCCGAGGGGCTGGCTGCCCGCGCTAGAGACCGAACTCGAGGTCGAATGGGTCACGCTTCCCGTCGACAACGACGGCAAGGCCAGGTAGGCCGCCCCCACTACAAGGATGGCCAGGATGGCGACGATTCCTCCCTTGGCTGCTGTTGTCAGGCCGCTTCTCGCCGGATTCATGGACTTCCGTCCCCTCCAAGGGACCCGGCGTATTTAGGAATTGGCCACGTGGAAACGATGACTGGGGCGACTAGGCAGCCGTCTCTGAATCGTCGGACACCGTCACGACTATCTCGGGCGCCGCTTGCTGAGCCGCGGAGTCGATGGAGTACTTTGCCACCGACGAGGCTACCTGCGAGCGGAGCTCTTCGCCGACGGCTCCTCCTTCCCGGACCTTCCCCAGCGACTCGGCTGTGGCCTGGTCGGCTAGCGAACCTGCGAACCACTTCTCGAGGCCGCCGCTCTTGACGTCGGTCTCCAGGATGCTCGCTGGCAACTTCCCGATGGCCTGGGCGAACTCCGCGCCCGTCTTGACGACGATGTCTGTGCCTGAGAAGGTGAAGGTCGGAGGCTCTGCCAATGGGACGCTTGTGATGACGTCGGCGCCTTTTGCCTCTTGTGCCTGCGTGTTCAGCTCTGCGAGCTGGGACTGGATCTCTCTGACTTCAGGGACGGAATCGGGAGTTTCAGGAGCGGCGGGAGCGGCAGGTGCGTCCGGCTCGGCAGGCGCGGATGCCTCGACCAGAGGCTCGGGCGCCGCTGCCTCCGGAACCATTGCTTCGACCTGAGGCGCTGCTACTTCTGGAACCGATATTTCGACGCTGGGCTCGACGATGGGCTCCGCGATGCTCGCGGGTTCCGCGACTTGCTCGGGCTCGATTACCTCAGCGAGGGCTTCCGCCCTCGTGTCGTCGGGCTGGATGGCCCCTCCTGTGACTGCTTCGGCGAGGGAGACGACCTTGGAGACCAGCTCATCGTAGATGCTCTGGGGCACGTGCTCCGCGAGCCTCGTCTCGAGTTCTCTCACCCTTGCGTCGCTAGAAACCAACTGCTCTCGCGGCACCATCGACGAGACGGTGCCTTCGAGCTCCTCGACCTTCTGTTTGAGGGCGGAGTAGTCTGATGCGGGAACCATGTTCTCCACCTGCTTCGTGACGTCGTCGAACTTCTCCTTGAGTGAAGAGTAGTCTGAAGACGGGACCATGGTGCCCAGCTGGCGCGAAAGCTCCGCGCACCGCGCTTCAAGGGAATTGTAATCGAACCTCCTGACCATCCCCCGCTTGTCCTCCTCGAGGTCCCGGATCTTGGATAGGCTCTGAAGGTGGACGTTGGAGGGGACCGTGCCCTGAGCCATCTTCGCGGCCAGGTTGTCGAGGATCTTGCCCTGGGCGCTGAGCGCCTTGCCCCGCGTCGAGGCTTCGTCCTCTATGAAATCGAGCGTCTTGCCCTGGGCGTTGGCCGTCTTAATCAGCGAAGAGATCAGTCCCTCTACGCCGGCGATCTGTTTGTTTAGCGCAATCGTCTTCTGGTGCTCGGCCCTTGCCCGGTCCAGATCCCTCTCCAGGGAATCGATCTGTCTTTCGAGCTTGGAGGTGACCTCGTGGTGGTCCTTCTTGGACACCGACTGCCGCAGTTGCACCTCGAGGGTCTTGCACCTCAGCGCTAGCTTCTTCGCGTCGTCAATCTGGCTCTCTACCTTGCTCATTTCGAGTAATCGTATCGTAGTTGGGCGCCAGACTCATATTGGACGAAGTCAATACGATTTTACCCAAGTATGAAAGGTTGTGCGTATCGTTGCGGGCCCAAGCGACAAAGGCCCACCGATTCGCCGGTTCAGCTTCTGGCTCCTGCGCGGAATCGGCACACCAAGGCTTAACTGCTGGTCAGACTTTAGCAACTCTCTGCGCTTTGAACTCGAAGGGACTAGTCGTTCCGACCTACACGATCGGGGTCGCGGGCGCGTTCCTTCAGATAGCGGGCGCGAACTGGGACGTGAGCTCCCACATTCTGGGAATAGTTGACACCTTCTTCACCACTCCCCACCTGGTCCTGTACGCCGGCATCTTGCTCGCCCTCGTCGCGGGGATCCTTGGAGTCTGGATAACCTTACGGGGAGGCGTGGATGGGCGGATTGGGCTGGGGCTGAGGGTGTCCTTGGCCGGCAGCGCAATCCAGCTCGTGGCCGCCCCGTTGGACTTTTGGTGGCACGACAACTTCGGCTTCGACCCGTTCCTCTTCACCCCGACCCATTCGATACTGATAGTCGGCCTGGCCCTGTGCGGGATCGGGATGACGATAGGCGTGGTGCGCCTCCTGCGCCGCGACGGGAGGACGAGGTCACTCAAGTTCCTGGGGACTCTGGCCTTGGCGACCA
>JBGPFY010000094.1:0-4599 GCA_041483615.1 Nitrososphaeria archaeon
CTCCTTGCCGTCTGCTTCGCCCTGAGCGCGCTTTCAACAGCCGGCGCGCTGGTCGCCGAGCGGCTCGGCAGGTTCACGACGTACATCACATCGACAGACCCGCCGTACATTATTGCGCTCAACCTTTCATACAAGTACATCGTCCTCGTAGTGCTTGCATACGGGATAATCAGCTCGCGAGCAGACTACTATCTTATGGTCGTCTTGCTCGGGGTCACCCTCGGCTACCAAGGCTACGCATACCGGAAGATTGTAAAGGGGCTGCGTCGGGGTCGCCCTTCGCCCACCGCGCCCGCCCCACCATCACAGAGAAATACGCCTGTCTGAGCCGGGTGCGTGCCGTGCTTGGAAAGTTCCGAATACTCCTGGAAAGGGAGCTGATTACTTGGACGAAATCACGCGCCCTTTTCTTGAGTTTCTTCGTCGGTCCTGTGATCTGGATTTTCATATTCGGAACCGCGCTGAACGCGGCGTTCTTTGCCAACGGCAACACCGGGGCCAACTTCCAGGGCGCGCCGGACTACTTCAACTTCATAGCCAGCGGGATGTTCGTGGTCATACCCATAACGTTCGCCGGAAGGTCGGGGGGATCGATTTTCGTCGACAGATTGACCGGGTACCTTGACCGGCTACTTGTCTCCCCGGTTTCTCGGGAGACGATTGTCCTCTCGAAGGTGGTCGCTAGCGTCATCCTCGGCATGGTCCAGGCAACAATTCTACTAGTCGCGACGGTGCTCTTTGGGCTGCGAATCTCCGCGCTCTCGGTGGTCCCGGTCTTGATCCTGGGAGCCTCTGTGATGATGACCGCCTATGGCTTCTCCGTCGCCTTCACACTCCTTTCGATGAGAATCAGGCGCTGGCCGACGCAGCAGCTCGTCGCCTCGCTGCTCACGACCCCAATCATGTTTCTGAGCAACGCGTTCTATCCGAGCGCTACCATCCCACCTTTGCTTAGGGACATTATGTTACTGAACCCCCTCTCCTACGCCATAAACGTGGCGCGGTCGATTTTCTTCGAGAGCGGGTTCGCGTTCTCAAGCGGCTTGCTTTTCAACTTGGCAGTGCTTTCGGCCTTCGCCGGGGGCGCTTCCGTCGCCCTAATCGTCGCGACCAGACGCTGGCTCTAGCCGCGGCCGGCTTCCGCGGAGATTCCTCGACTCTGGGAGTCGAGTTGGTCTGAGGCTGCTATTCGAAGTCCCACTCAGGCCTTTTTCCCGGCTGGCCCCGTCGTAGTCTCTTGATCGAGATGACCACAATCGGAAGCGCGATTAGCACCACCACGCCCGCTAGGATTATCCGAGAATAAGCGGGCGACCTCACGCCGTTGATCGTGGCGCTGACCTGCTGAACCAAGACTGGGGCTGGCGTTTTGTCAAAGAACCACACCCAGAGCTTCGCGGTCACATTGATAGTCTGCGTGGACGTCGCGAAGGCTATGAGGGAGAAGTTTGAGAGGAGCTGGTGGCCTGGCTCCACCGCGACCTGGACAAAGATTGGATACGTGTACACTAGGTCCAAGGGACCGTCGATCCTGAGGATGATTGGTACGCTCTGATTGGAGTGATTAGTGACGAGCACGCGGACCGTGTAATTGTGTCCCAGCACGGCGTAGCTGGGGATGGTCGAGATGAAGAGGGTCTTGTCCATCGAGACGAGAAGAGAATCCGAACTCGCCACCCCCAGCGCGGGGGTGGCTGAGGGAAGAAACAGAAGCATGGCAAGGACCACCAGGGAACAGGCTGCTGTCCGCGTCGATCGAGCGCGCGGACGGTTTCGAGCCGTTACGAAACGCATCGTCTTCCAACCGGCTGGTCTCACTTTCGTCGCCGCAAGAACACTATGGCAAGTCCAGCACCTATGAGGGCGATGAGGCCCACGAAGGCCACTACGAGAGCACTGAGGCGGCCGCCCGAAGCGGCAGTGGTGGTCGTGCTTATGGCCGTCGGGGAAGACGACGAGAGCGAGACAAGACCTCCGGTCGAGGTGAGCTTGGTCGACGAGGTGGAGGATGACGGGGTCGATGCGCTGCTGCTCGTTGAACTCGACGATGTGGTTGAAGAAGTTGTTGAAGAAATGGTGGTCGTGGAAGCCACCCCGCCACTTGCGACGACGCCCTGCAGCTCGTAGAATACCGGGGTCCTCTGCTGGTAGAGGGAGACGATTTGGGCCGAGTTCGTCGGGCTTGGGGTGCTGTTATTGAAGGAGTAGGAGGAAAGGAGGTCAGTGTAGAACGGCAAGATCATGGTGGCGTTCACCTGCATCCCGAAATAATAGAGAACCTGCATCCACTCCCTGTCAAGCTGGGCCCTCGAGGCGTCGAATACGAATGAACCGTCCCCGCTCCAAGCCTCGGCAATCCAGACGTCCTTGCTCCCATTCCCGTACGTCGTGAGGAAGCTTTGGGTCGCGTTGAACCCAGTGACCGTGTAGATGTCGTAGCCGATGAAGCTTATGTTCGTCATCTTCTTCACTTCGTTCAGATATGAGATGTAACCCTGGCCGTTTGCCCCATTGAGGCTGTCGGCGGCGAGCGCGACGCCCACCTTTGTGTTCGGAGAGGCGGAGATCACGGCTGAGGCGAGCGTCTGGGTCAGGTTAGTCCACTTGTTCAAGTTCTGAAAGTCGGGGTTGGTTGCGGCGTCGGACACCATTGGGACGTACCAGCCCGGCTCCTTAATCACGATGTAGTAATCGGGATGGTAGAGAGAGGCGAGAGTCGAGACCCTTTGCGGCCAGACCTGCTGGAACTGCGTCCAAGTGAGCCGCCCCCCGCCACGATAGGTCTCCGAAGCGGCGTCGGCGATGATCAGGCATCTTCCTTCGGACTTGACCTGCTGGACCAGGGACGTCATCTCGTCGATCGCCGGCTTGTTGCTCTGCAGCCAAGGGGCGTACCCGATGTCAATCCTTATGCACTTCACGTTGCTCGACATGAGCATCGCCAGGTTGGCATTTTGGACCGCTGCGGTGTTGTAACTTAACTGAAGATTGCCGTAGCTCGCACGCGGGAAGAGCGTTCCGAACGCCAGGCTATGGTTTTGTGCCGGCTTCCACTTAATCAGCTGCTGGTCAAGCCATTGCTGCGTTATCTGGGAGCCGCCGGTGCTGACCTGGGCAACCCCGCTACGCTCGATGGCTGCCAATCCCGCCAAAGCGAGTCCCGCCAGCAAGGCCACCGCCAGGAGCGTTCGAGTGCGGCGCAAGCGGCCGGAGGAAAAGGAGCTCAATTGCGTCTTTCATTGCGGGGGGGCCGCGTGACCTATATCCCTTTTCCGGTCTGGGCCTCCGATCTTCGAGTCGATTCTTGAAGTGAGGTTAGGTCCTTTCGTTCAGGAGCCTCTCCTTCATCATCGTCTTGTATTCGTCTTCCGTCCCTTGGTTGGAGTCCGAATCCTTGAGGCGCGCTATCTGCTTCAGGAACACCTGGTTCAAGGAGGCCACCTTGGCGTTCACCGTCTTCACCCCGAATCCATTGTTTGCGAGGGTCAAGACGAGCTGAGGGATTGCGCTCTCGGCGTTGAGTGTCTCCACTGTACACAGGGTCCCGTCCGTGGATACCCGGATCACGTCGGGAATGCCGCCCAGAAGGGGCGCCAAGGCCTGATTGTCGGCCGGGGCCGTCAGCTCGAGTTCGACCACCTCTCCCCCGAAGCTGCGCTTGAGCTGCTCGGGAGAGCCCTCGGTCTTGAGCTTGCCCCCGTCGATGATGGCTATCCTGTCGCAAAGCTCGTCGGCCTCTTCCAGGTAGTGGGTGGTTAGGAAGATCGTCACATTGAAGTCATGGTTCAGCTTCCTGATGTACCCCCAGATTGACGACCTGCTCTGGGCGTCGAGCCCGAGGGTGGGCTCGTCGAGGAACAACACTTTGGGGGTGTTGACGAGTCCCATCACGAGTTCGAGCCTCTTTTGCATCCCCCACGAGTAGGTGCGGACCTCTTTGTCGGCGACGCCGTGGAGGTCGACGAGCCTCAGCAGTTCGTCGGTCTTGCTGGCCGCCGCACGGTCGGGGACGTCGTAGAGCCGGGCTTGGATGGTAAGATTTCTCCGTCCCGTCATGTCGCGGTCGAGCGTGAGGTCTTGAGGGACCAGCCCGATGGCCCTGCGGACCTCGCTTCTGTGCTTTGATACATCAAGCCCGCAAATCAGCGCCCTGCCGTCGCTCACTTCGAGCAGGGTCGTCAGCATCTTGATCGTCGTCGTCTTTCCTGCCCCGTTGGGGCCGAGAAAGCCGAATATCCCGCCTTCTTTGACCGCAAAACTGACGTGGTCTACGACTGCGTGCTTACCATAGAGCTTGGTGAGCCTCTCGGCGACAATCGCGTCCAATTTCGGCAGAGTTGACGCTCTGTAAATCCGATAATAACCTTTGCCGGTCGTGGTTGACGACACGCGCCCCTCGGTCTACTAGGGATTACGTCGTCCTGCGATCGCGCGGATTGTCTCCTGGTACGCGTCCATCGTTCCCTTGGCCATCATCTCCAGTGTGAACCGCTCCCTCGCCACCCTGCGGCCTTCCAAGCCCATTCGCCCCGCGAGTTCGGAGTCCTCCAGCAGGGCCCTCATGGCGTCCGACAGCTGCTCCGCGTCGCCCGGGCCTAC
>JBGPFY010000095.1:0-4533 GCA_041483615.1 Nitrososphaeria archaeon
CTCTTGGTCTCTGCATCCTCGAAGACGTAGGTCCCCGCGCCGCATGCGAAGTGTATCGACAGCTCGTACTGCTCCTTCTTGGTGAAAGCCTCGATGAACGAGGTGAGTGGCGAGCACGACGGGACTGGGAACCAGCCGTCGGAGGTTATCTCGCCGTTGGTCTGCTCCTCGATCCTCTTGATGCAGTCGGGTATCGTGATGCGGTACTTGTCCCTCTCCCTCTTGGTCATCCTGCCTGTGAGCGAGACGGGCTGGAAGTTCACCGCGTGGACCGTGCCGAGGTACTTGTGACCGAAATCGATTATCGAGCCGAGCTCGTGGTCGTTGACCGTCTTGATGACCGTCGGGACGAGGACGACGCCGATGTTGTTCTTCCTGCACGCCTCGAGCGTGTAGGGCGCCTCCCAGTGGTTCTTGGGGTTGGTCTTGGGGGTGGTGCCGTCGAACGACATGTAGAGGTTCGAGACTCCAGCCTCGTGGAGCCGCCCTGCGAGGGACGGGTCGAGCGCGAGGTTGATCCCGTTGGTGTTGAGCTGGACGTGGTCGATGCCCTCCTCGTGCATCATCCTGACTATCTCTGGCAGCTCGGGGCGGATGGTCGGTTCGCCGCCTGTGAGCTGGACCGAGTTCCCTGGGACCGGCCTCTCGGCCTTTAGCGTACGGGCCATCTCCCTGACCTGGTCCATCGTGGGCTCGTAGACGTAGGCGCCCTCGAGGCCCTTCTTGACGTAGAAGAAGCAGTACCAGCACGTCAGGTCGCACCTGTTCGTGATGATGATGTTGGACAGCCCTGTGTGCGAGAGGTGGTTGGAGCAAAGCCCGCAGTTCGCCGGGCAGGAGCAGACGTCCATGGGCACGTTGGGCGCGTGGGTCCCCTTCCCGTCCTTCCAGAATCGGGCGAACTTCGCATACATCTTGTAGTCGCCAAAGTAGAGCTCCTCGGTCTCTCCGTGCTCTGGGCATGTCTTGGTCATGAAGACCTTGTTATCGCGCTCGAAAACAATCGCCGGTAGAATCTTGTTGCAGTCAGGGCAAATCGACTGTGTCTGCCGGATGAATCTTCCCTTGGCGGTCTCCTTCCTGAGGTCCAGGGAGATATCTACAATCTGAGCCATTGCCTTTTCCTACTGTGTGAACTGCATATAAGCATTTTAACTTCTCCTACGGTAAGAAGTGAACTATCGCGGGTGCTAGGATTCTATGGTCTTTGGCAGGCGAGGCCTTCATCGTCTTCCATCTGCGCTGAACTTTCACTCTCTCTCGGAGCGTCCCATCCATCTCAAAGCGGCTGTGTTACCGTTAGTGGAATACCGAGTAAGACTTTTCTGACCGGAGCACGAACGCGAGACTATGGAGGTCGGCCTGATGAGGCTTGGAGCCGGTTTCGCTATCCTCGTTATCTTCTTTGGCATCTCTTTGGTGGAGTCCTTCCGAACCGGCAACTGGCTTGAAGTTGTCTTCTGGCTAGCGCTCGGCCTCCTTTTCTTCGTTGCTGATAACCTACGAGCGACAACGAGGCAAGGTTCATCCTGATAGACGAAGCACGCGAGAGCTATCCCGCTTCTCTCGATGGCGAACGGAGTTGGACGAAGTACTCTCGAGCCATACCCAGAAGATAGACATGTTGCGGCATTGAGTACTGCCACACGAACCAAGCACGACGTGCAGTCTTAAATCAGGCGCGCGCCTTCGGGGACGGCATGCCATCCGGATGGAAGGTCACCTCACCAAAAGACGACGCGGAGTATTTCGAAAGGATGAGCAAGACGCTGTTTACGTCCGGCCTCAGCTGGGAGATGGTGGAGAAGAAGTGGCCAGGCTTTCACAAGGCATTCGCGGGGTTCTCCCCGCAGCGGGTGGCCGAGATGGGGGAGAAAGACGTGAAAGCGTTGATGGGGAACGAGAGCATCGTGAGAAACGAGAGGAAGATCCGCGCCACGATTCATAACGCGAACGAGGTGTTGAATGTCAAGAAAGAGTTCGGGTCTTTCAGTCGGTATCTAGCTTCATTCGGAAAGGATGAGCAGCGCCTCCAGAACGACCTTCAGGACAGGTTCAAGCATGTAGGGCCATCCACTTCGAGGATGTTCCTCTGGTCCGTGGGACACAAGCTGACCCCAACGACGGAGGAGAAGAAGTGGATGGCCAAGAACATGTAGCAGCTGGGTCCCTTAGGACTTCCCGTGCTTCGCGGCCGTAGGTTTCGTGATGGACTTTACGAGCTTCATCAGCTCCCTCTCGTCGACGATCTCCGAGAAAGGGCAGAACTCGGGACGGAGCGGGGTCAGGATTGCACGCGAAGCTTTTCGTACGCTTGAGGGGGCTTGGTCTCAGCCAAGCGTGGCGGCGCACGAACACCGTAAGCAGGCCTCCCACCAAGACTAGCGAGATGGTCTCGCCCGGGTGAAAGGAATCGCGGCGGCTTCTCAGCGCTTCGACAACAATCGGAAGAAAATTGACACCAAAGCTCTAATAGCAGGCTGGCCGAACGTGCGTGCGTCCGCCCGAAATAGAGAGCTTAGGTGGTCTTTAATCCAAAAGAGAGCGTTCGTCCTTGTCACCGTCTACAGCGATGCGGACCGCACCGGTCTTTTCGAGATCCGGGACATCCCGTCCGTCAAGCAGGTCTACATGGTCCTCGGCGCGTTCGACGCTATCGTCACGGTTGAAGGCGACGACGAACAGGCAATCGACAAGGCGGTGGCGAGCATTTCGAGGACGAGGGGAGTCAAGGAGGCGAAACCCCTCGTAGAGTTCAAGGCGAGCTTCCATGGGAACCTGAAGCCAGTCATAGGTCGTCGCGCCTAGCTCTCCTTTGGAGTTCCGGCGCACTCCAAGCCAGACGGAAGGACTTGCTTGATGCCTAGCTTAAGTATCGCGCCTGGCCCGAGAAAAATGCCATGGTGAGCCTGCCGGGCGTGACCTTCAGCAGGAAGGAAGACGCGATTCTCCGTGCAGTGAAGGATAACTTGCTTATCGTGAGGGAGACCGAGCAGGAGATACCGGGCTTGGTCGCGGCGGTGGCGGAAGGAGACGAAGCGTCCTGCCGCAGAAAGAGGGACCGCATCTTCGAGCTCGAATCGAAGGCGGACGCCTTCCATCGCGAGCTCAGCACGAAGATAGCTGAAGGGGCTTTCTTCGGCGGGGTGAGAGAGGATATGCTCGACCTGGTCGAGAAGATAGACAACATCGCCGACAAGGCCAAGGACGCAGCCCGCCTGATTACCCTCACAGAAATAGCAGACTCGAAGGCCCGAGACGTCCTTCGCTCGGAGGACATGAGGCAGTTCCTCGCCAATCTTGACCTGGCGGTCGCGGCGCTCCAGCGCCTCGTCGAGGCCTTCGGGATAGACCGCAAGACCGTCCTGGAACGGGTGCACGCGGTCGAAGAATACGAGGAGGCGGCAGACACGTTCAAGCAGAACATGCTGGCCGCCCTCTTCGAGAAGTCCAATGGAGGGATAGACCCGGTGACCGTGATCCTCGTGAGGGACTTCCTTTTCTGCGCCGATGACATCGCGGACAACGCGGAAGACGCGAGCGACGTCGTGCTCGTCTTAGTCGCGAAGGGCTATGGATGAAACCGTCGCGCTCCTCCTGGCGGGGATCCTGGCCTTTGTCTTCGGTTGGAACAACAGCTCCATACTTATCGGGAACGAGAGGGGGTCGGGGACTCTCTCTGGTCGGGAATCGACCATCCTGTGCTCCGTGGGCATCATCCTAGGGGCCGTCCTGGAAGGGTCAAAGATGGGCGGGAGCCTTGGAGGGACCGTTTCCGGTCAGGCCACCGACCCGATGGTTCTCACGACTTTCGCAATCTCGATCATACTGACGCTGGGGTTGACTGTCGTAGCAATCCCAGTCTCCTTCAGCAACACCATGATAGGGGCGTTCGTGGGAGCGGCCTTCGCGTCGTCATTGCAGCTGCGGACCGATGACCTCGGGACGACAATTGTGTTCTGGCTTTTCGCGCCCGTCGCGACGATGGCGCTCGCATTCTTGAGCTACAAGTTGATAGTGAGGGGGACGGCAAATTGGAGCCTCCTCTCGGTCGACGCTTTCAACCGGGCAGCGGTGGGCCTCGTCTCCCTGGCGCTGGCGTACGTCCTCAGCGCGAACAACATCGGCTTGATCTACGGGGCCGCTTTCGGAACGGCGAGCGGCTTCTCCCTCTCAATCGGGAGCTCATTGCCCTTCCTGCTCGCCCTGGGGGCGTCCGCGATAGTGGCGATGGCCGTTTTCGGAAGAGGAAACGTGGCCGGGACGGTCGGCGACCGGCTGCTGTCCCTCTCTCCTCAGGGGGTGTTGGCGGCATTCAGCGGGACCATCATCATGATGTGGCTCGCGACGCAGCTGGGCATCCCCATCTCGGTCAGCCAGTGCCTTATAGGCGGGATGTTCGGAGCGGCATTCACCAAGAAGGTCGCAATCGTCAATCGGAGGCTCTCTCTGGAGGTGATTTCCTCTTGGGCGGTCATCCCCCTCGCCGCCTTCGCACTCGCAGCCATCCTCGTCTCGTTCTTGTGATAATCA
>JBGPFY010000096.1:0-4527 GCA_041483615.1 Nitrososphaeria archaeon
CACCTTCAGTGCCGGCAGTTGCTCGGTGAGCGGGACTGGTGCCAAGGTGACATGTCAGGTCAGTTATACGCCGAGTCCGGGCTCAGAAGGCAAGCAGACGATAACTGCCAATTATCTTGGCGACAACATCCATAAGGATAGCACTGCCAACTTCATGCTTACGGTTGACAAGCGCAGTATCTCCACCACTCTATCATGCACATCTCCTTTCCGCCTCAACAAGCCGAGTACGTGCACAGTCACGGTTGTAGACACCAGCCCAGGTACGCCGATAACTCCTGCGGGAACCGCGACATTTGCGAGCAACCGCCCGGGAAGCTTCTCATCCACAATTTGCCCCCTCTCAGGGAGTGGAACGACGGCGAGCTGCTCCGTAACATTCACACCCACCCGAATTGGTTTCTACACCTTAAAGGCGACCTATAGTGGCGATCCTGACCACAACGGAAGTACAAAGTCGAATATCTTTACAGTGCGTTGACAGTTCAGAGTAGATGCTACTGTTGCAAATATTCGGCAGTTGATTCTAGAGACACACGGGTGCGATCTCGGTTGTTTCGTAACATTTCCCGAGCCGCCCAACGCGCCAAACTGGCGAACTCCGAGCGCTGTCCGACCCCCTTTTCTGTCCCCTCATGGCTCTGACCCTATCAAGCACTTCATCCCCTGAGGAGTGGATCTGAACCTTTTCATACAGCTTTACTTCGATAGGTAGAACGTATACGGTCTCTCCTTCAACCTCCTCTTTTCTGCGACCATTGCCGAGTCTGAGATTGACAAGGCAGCGTTAAGCCTGACTAGTAAAAAAGCGCCGGGGGTAGGATTCGAACCCACGAGACCCGGATGGGTCACAGGCTGTCTTTGGTCAGAACTCAAGGCCCGCGCATTACTGTGGATGTGAATTGACCACTCTGCTACCCCGGCCTGCCCCAGGGTGGTCGGCTTCGCATTTATGTGTTGAACCTTGCCCTGTTGCACGAGCCAGAGACCAAACGAAGGCTGCCTTGTTTTTCCCGCTCTTCGACCCGATATTTTTCCCAATAACCTTGACCTTGCCCTCGCCAGCAAGTTCGCGCAGGTGCCGACTAACCGTGGAGCCTGAAAGACCCGTTGCATAGCACAATTCGCGCAATGTCCGCGGCCTTTCGGAAAGAAACTTGACTACAAGTTCTTTCGATTCGCCAATGAAACGTTTTGGCCCGCGCGGATGAACTCGTAATAGGAACCTGAAGGCCCGGTCTTTCCGTTCATCTGGCAGAGGACCGATTGCTCGATATAGCTTTGCCCAACTCGAATATTGGATTGTGAACCCGAACTTTCTCTGCTTCAACGCCAGTTTGGTTCTGAAGCGATGGGCAAGGCCGGCGGAGCTTGCAGCTTCGAAGAGATACGACGCCGTCCTTTTATCATTGTAAAATATTTCTATCTTGTCAGTGAGAATGCTGCCTTCGTCCAGAAGAGCCTGACCAACAATTGCAAGCGCAAGGTTTTCATTCGATTTGATCCGGCCTAACAATCCGAGCATCTGGGGTATCAAACTCCGCTGATTTTGTCCCAGCGGAAGCCGGGTCGGCAGGCACGTCCTGCATTTGGCGCGATTGGACTTGACGTGTCGGACTCATTCTTAATTCTAATAAAAGCATAACGCAGGTCAGGCCCGCGCATTACTGTGGATATGAATTGACCACTCTGCCACCCCGGCGCTAAGAGAGGCTCTACCTAAATTGACTTCTTATCTTTTCGTCGAAGCCGCGACCAAGGTCGCGTCGGGCAGCTGAGGACCTATGAAGAGAGGTCAAAGGTGACGAAGTCCCAGGTCTCAGCGGAAATGAGCCATGCGGTACCGAGGCGGACATAGGTGGCACCTGAACTCACGCTCGCGGTGTAAGTGCCGGGGGCGGGGCTCCCCCCGCGAAGCGTGCTGAACATCGTGCTGTTCCCGTGCATTGTGAACGTAGAGTTCACGATAGCCTTTCCGCCTCCCAAGACGTTCACGTCATAACTCATGTTCGTCAGGTTCACGGTCCCGAAGACGTTCGGCGACAGGACTGACTGATACAGAACGAGGATGCTCGCAAGGCCTGCGTAGTGCCCAGCGAGGCTCGACACGTTTCCCTTGAAGTCGATGCTCGCGTTGTTCTCGTATCCGCGGACTACCGCAGTCAGGTTCTGCGACTCGATGTTCTTGAAGTGGGCGGCATACGCGCTCCTGATTTCGTTGGCGGATTCTGTGCTCACGGCGCCGCGGGACGACATCGTCAAGATGTAGGCCGCAGCCACGAGGAGGGCGGCGACTAGTATAATCGCAAGGATGGCGACAGGCTTTCTCCTATTGCCTCTATGACGTCGTCTAGATCTGCCTGTCATCAAAGACCCCTTTAAGCGGAGCCATTCGGATTCGCATTAAGGGTTCCGCTCGTTCTCAACCCCAAAGTTGCAGCCCAGGGATTTCCCGGCGCACCATCAAAAAGGCAAGTCCGCTAACGATTATTACCTGCTCCCGCCGGCTCGGGTCCATGAGCGCTTTGCAGATTCGTAAGGTCGCCGTCCTCGGAGCCGGCCTGATGGGGCACGGGATAGCCCAGGTGTGCGCGCAGACTGCAGGCTACGAGGTGGCCCTGCTCGACGTGAAACAGGAGCTCGTCGACCGCGGGGTCTCGATGATCAAGGACAGCCTCGCCCGGTTCGTCTCCAAGGGGACCATCAACAAGCAGGATGCGGACGCGATTCTGAGAAGGATCCGCCCGACCACCGACTTGAAGTCGGCACTGGAAGGCGCCCAGCTTGTCGTCGAGGCCGCCACTGAGGACCCCAAGCTCAAGCTCGACCTCTACCGAAAGGTCTCGGAGCACTTGCACTCGGGAGCGATACTGGCCTCCAACACGTCCTCTATCAGCATAACTCTCCTCGGCTCGGCCACCAAGAACCCGGAAAACGTGGCGGGTATGCACTTCTTCAATCCCCCGCAGCTGATGCCGCTCATCGAGATTATCCGGGGAGCCAAGACCTCGGACGCGACCGTCGAGACGATCAGGGGCGCCGCAAAGCAGATGGGGAAGGAGACGGTCCTCTGCAAAAAGGACTCGCCGGGATTCATTGTCAACAGGGTGCTAATGCCTGCTCTCAACGAGGCGACGTTTCTCGTTAGTGAAGGGGTAGCAGAGCCTGAGGACATCGACAAGGCAATCACTCTTGGTCTCAACTGGCCGATGGGGCCGTTGAAGCTCCTAGATTTCGTCGGCATTGATACAGCCCTCAGCATATCGGAGGTGATGATGCAGCAGTTCGAGGATAGCAAGTATCGGGCTAGTCCCCTTCTTCGACAGATGGTGAGGGCGGGACACCTGGGCAGAAAATCCGGAAAAGGATTCTATGATTGGACTGGACAGAATTCAGTCAAATCGAAGTAGGTCAGACTGTCGGCCGCGACTAAGACGAAAGCCTCTCCTTGAGGTCGTCCGGAATCCTCTTCGGCTTTCCGTCGCTCCCGATGAGGACGTGGACCGTGTGCCCCGTGCACAGCAGCTCTCCTCCGGGTAGCTTCGCCACCTCATATTCCAGGCGGATGCTCGACCTCCCGACCTTGCTCGGCCATATCCTCACCTCGACTTCGTCGTCGTATCTAGCGGGCGCCTTGTAGTTGGCGAAGGCCTCGACAAGGGGCGTGTTGAACCCCCGCCTTTGGATCTCAGTGTAGGGGAGGCCGAGCGAGCGCAAGAGCTCCGTCCTCGCGACCTCGAACCAGACGAAGTACTCGGTGTGGTGGACAACGCGCATCGCGTCGGTCTCCGCGAACCTGGCGCGCGGAGCTTCACCGAATGCTTGACTTGAGTCGGGCGCTCTTTCATCATCTCTCCTGGCGCTTCAAGCTCGACCTAGGGTTTTTTACGTTCTCGCCCGCCACGGCTGGCATGGAGAACCTCCAGACCATCTCTCTCGTCATTGAAGGGGCAGTCGCGATTGTAAAGCTCAACAGGCCGGACGCCCTCAACGCCCTGAATTCCACGATGGTGCGCGAGCTCGTAGGCGCGCTGGACGCTCTCGAGGCGAACGACTCGGTGCGGTGCGTCATCCTCACAGGGAGCGACAAGGTGTTCTGCGCCGGCGCGGACGTCAAGGAGATGGCCAAGCTGTCCAAGGCTGAGATCTCGAGTGTCGACCACTTGCGCGCGGTCTGGGAGCGGGCGTGGAAGTTCCGGAAGCCCCTCATCGCGGCGCTGGGGGGTTACGCTCTCGGAGGAGGGCTCGAGCTCGCGATGTGCTGCGACATCATCGTCGCCTCCGAGGGGACCAAGCTGGGACAGCCCGAGATCAACATCGGCATCATCCCAGGGGGAGGCGGGACCCAGCGCCTGGCGAGAGCCGTGGGGAAGTACAAGGCGATGGAGATGATCCTCACGGGAGCGATGATATCCGCGGACGAGGCGAAGGCCCACGGGCTCGTCAACAAAGTCGTGCCTCCCGGGAAGCACTTGGAAGAAGCCGCCAAGCTTGCGTCAGACATTGCGTCGAAGGCGCCAATCGCTG
>JBGPFY010000097.1:0-4522 GCA_041483615.1 Nitrososphaeria archaeon
ACGCGATGGGCACTCTCTGCGTCTTGCAGGCCGTCCGCGAGGAGAGGAGGGTCAAGAAGATGATCTACGCCTCATCCTCATCGATCTTCGGCAACCCCGTGAAGCCAGCGCTCAGCGAAGACCACCCGCAGAACCCGACCAGCCCCTACGGCGTGAGCAAGCTCGCAGGCGAGAAATATTGCCTGGCGTTCCACGAGACCTACGGTACTCCTGTAACGTGCCTGAGGTACTTCTCTGTCTACGGGCCGCGCGGGAGGCCTGACCAGGTAGTCTACTCCTTCGCGAGCCGCGTGATGGCCGGTCAGCCTCCGGTGATTTACGGGGACGGCAGACAATCGCGTGACTTTACCTTCGTGAGCGACATTGTAGGGGGGACGGTGCTCTCGGCAATGGCCGACGAGAGCGTAGGGGAGACCTTCAACCTGGGGTACGGCAAGGAGTTCCCCATCGAGGCCGTGGCGCGCAGAGTGATAGAAAGCTTCGGGGCCGACCTCGAGCCGAAATTCGTCGAAGGCTACAAGGGGGACTTCCCAAAGACGCTCTGCCAGAACAGCAAGGCGAGGAGCATCCTGCGATGGTCCCCTCAAGTCGACTTCGAGACCGGAATAGCCGAGTTCCTGGAGTGGTTCAAGGCGACCCAGAGCCTGGTCCCAGCGGGTGCCTCCTCAGCAATATGACCTCCGCGGAATCCGCCTCGATCTCCTGCCAACCCGCTCGTGATAGCCCATGTTAGACCGCTCAAGGGTGCTGGTAACAGGAGGCGCGGGCTTCATCGGAAGCCACATCGTGGACCGACTGACGGCCGAAGGCCTGCAAGTGGGGGTCTTGGACAACTTCAGCACGGGAGATGTCCTCAATCTCCAGAGTAGTTCGAAGCACGAAATCACCATTCATAACCAGGACATCAGGGACTATGATGCGGTCAGCAAGATCGTCCAGGAATACCAGACCGTCATCCACCAGGCGGCCCTCGTGAGCGTCGCTCGGTCGGTCGAGGACCCGGGCCTGGTGAACCAAGTCAACGTCACGGGGACGCTGAACCTCCTCAGGGCCTCCGTGGAATCGAAGGTCGAGCGGTTCGTGTACGCATCATCCTCCTCGGTCTACGGCGACACGGAGACCCTCCCGAAGAGGGAATCGATGAACACAGTCCCTTCCTCGCCGTATGGCACCTCAAAGCTCGCAGGGGAGAACTATTGCAGGGTGTTCGCGAAAGTCTACGGGCTGAAGACGGTCTCCCTCAGATAATTCAACGTGTACGGCCCGAGGCAGAAGGGCGGCTTCTACAGCGGCGTGATACCCGCTTTCATCGGCAGAGCCCGCGAAGGCAAGGCCCCGACCGTCTACGGCGATGGGCTGCAGACGCGCGACTTCACCTTCGTGAAGGATGTCGTCGAAGCCAACTTCCTCTCGCTCACCAGCCCTCACATCAAGGGAGGGGAGGTCTACAACGT
Source organism: Nitrososphaeria archaeon (assembly GCA_041483615.1). GTDB lineage: Archaea > Thermoproteota > Nitrososphaeria > Nitrososphaerales > Gagatemarchaeaceae > Gagatemarchaeum. The sequence goes on from JBGPFY010000097.1 coordinate 1,455, forward strand.
AGCGGGAGGGAGCACGATATCGATCAACGAGCTCGCGCTAACCGTGGCGAGCCTTCTTGGAAAGCCGAGCCTACGACCGGAGCACGTGGAGCCGAGGAAAGGGGACATAAGGGCCAGCTACGCGGACGTCTCCAAGGCCCAGGAGGAGCTCGGATATCAGCCACGGTTCACCCTACGTCAAGGGCTGGCAGAGACCATCGCGTGGTTCTCGCGTGAGCACAAGGAAGAGGCCCTGCAACGGCCTGCCATCTGAAAGCCAAATGACGCTCGCACTCGCGCACGCGTCGCCTCAAGGGCGCACGACTGGGGACCCGGAGTCGCCTTGAAGATCGCTCAGGTCACCCCTTACTTCCTCCCGGTAGAGGGAGGAGTGGAGAGGCACGTCCTCAACCTCTCGACACAGCTCGTCCGGCGCGGTCACGAAGTCGAAATATTCACGTGCGCGAGGACGAGGCAAAACGACGGCCTCGAGCGCAGCTCGGTCATCGATGGTCTCAGCGTATCCCGCTTCGACAGCCTCATGAGCCTTGGGGAGTTCGGGCGAGTCTGGCCGGGGTTCGCGCGGGAAGTGCTCAAGGGGGACTTTGACGTTGTGCACTCCCATGCCTACAGGCACCCGCACACCGACCTCTCGATGCTGGTCTCGAAGCTCACAGGGAGCACCTCGGTGCTGACGACCCACTCTCCCTTCCATCCGGGCGAGGTAAGGGGGCCGCTGGCGCGAGCCCTCGTCCCTGTGTACGACAATTTCTTCGCGCCGACCACCCTCGGCTACTTCGACAAGGTGATCTCTCTCACAGCAGAGGAGGCAGGTCTCCTCGAGCGGTTGGGAGTGCGCTCTGACCGGACGGTAATCATCCCCCACGGGGTCGACAGCATACACTTCTCGCGCGCCGACCCGTCCCATTTCCTGAGGAAGTACGGGCTCGAAGGAAGGGACATCGCACTCTGCCTCTCGCGAATCAACAGGACCAAGGGGCTGGACATCCTGCTCGACTCCTTCTCGAGCAGCGCGCAAAGCGCGCCCAACCTCGCGCTCGTCCTCGCCGGAGGGTGCACGAGCCGTCAGGAGGAGGAGTTTCTCGCCGAGCTCAGGCGCAAGGTTACCGCCCTCGGCCTCGCAGGGCGGGTGGTCTTCACCGGCAGGCTGACCGAGGCGGAGAAGGCCGGCGCCTACGAGGCATGCACAGTTTTCGTCTTGCCCAGCATCTACGAGCCGTATGGGATAGTGCTGCTCGAGGCAGCCGCCCACGGCAAGCCGCTCATCTCGACCCGGACGGGAGGGCCGAAGAGCATCGTGGTCGAAGGGGTCAACGGCCTCCTTGTCACCCCAGGCGCGCGACAGGAGCTCGCCGCTGCCTTGTTGGGGTTGGCGATCGACAAGGCTACGGCCAGAAGGATGGGCGAGGAAGCGCGCCTGATGGCCCGCGAGCACACCTGGGAGAGGGTAGCGACAGCCACCGAGCGCGCCTATCTCAGCGTCGATGAGAGAGTGCTGGCAGGGCGGTAGGGAATTTGGCTGACAAATTGGGAAGCATCGCCATCGTCTCCCCGTCATTCCATCCCATGATAGGCGGCGTGGAATTCTACGTGCGCGGGATCGGGACCGAACTGGCCAGGCTAGGATATGACGTCCACGTATACACGCCCAACAAGGTCCTCGGAAGGAAGATCGAGGCCGATGAAGAGGTCATCGACGGAGTCCACGTCCACAGGCTCGGGGTCTGGTTCGAGGTGAGCTACAGGGTCAAGATGTGGCGTGGGCTGCAGGACGCCCTCCAGCGGGACAACCCCGACCTGATCCACGTCTACAGCCACGACTCGTATGCCCGGCCTGCTGCCAAGGCGGCGGGAAGACTCGGCCGGCCGCTCGTCATCACGACATACGGGCCGTTCGAGACCCATTCGGACTACGGCGCAATCCAGAGCCTTCTCTTCAAACTCTATGACAGCTACGTCACACCCTCCCTCTTCAGGGACTGCGCCCTCGTGCTCGTCCGGTATCCAGAAATCTTGGCGTGGGTGAAATCGTTGGGCGTGACAGACTCGCGCGCGAGGCTCGAGCCTTCGGGGATCCCACGGCGCTACCTGACAAAGGCGGACGGAAAGCAGGGGCGAGAAAGGTTCGGCCACGACGGCGAGCTCATCCTGTACCTGGGAAGAATCGCGCCCCAGAAAGGCGTCCAGTACGCGGTGGAGGCCATGGTCCACGTGAAGCGAAGGTTCCCCAGGGCGAAGCTCGCCATGGTCGGGCCCGACTACATCGGCTACTCGAGCCATCTGCGGAAACTTGCAGAAAAGCTCGGCGTGGCCGAGAACCTCGTGATAATGGAGGCGGTCACGAGCGAGGAGGAGGAGGTGGGCCTGCTTTCTGCGTGCGACGCCTTCGTGATGCCCAGCAGCTTCGAGGGCTTCAGCCAGAGCGTGATGAAGGCGATGGCCCAATCGAGGCCGGTCGTCGTGACGAGGGTGGGCGGCCTTCCCTACGAGATAGATTACGGGAGGTGCGGCGTCGCCTGCGACTTCGGAGACCCGAAGAAGCTCGCCGATGGCCTGATCTCCTTGCTCGAGTCACCCGAGCTATCGTCGGCAATGGGCGCGAGCGGCAGGAAGAGAGCCGAGGAATTCACTTTCGAGCGTCTCGCCGCAAACCTCTCCAGCCTCTATGCGACCGCGGCTGAGCGCTCCTGACTGGTACCGCGCGGAACCGGGGGGCGGGGCAGCTGCGGACCGCGACCATTCTCTTCCTTGCGGTCTTCGTGCTGGTCTTTGCGGCCAGCGCGACCAGCGCGTTTGCCCTCCAATCCGGCGCCGTTGGCTTTGCAGACCCTCCGCCGTCACCTCCGCCACCGCCGCCTCCTTCCGTGACGAGCACTACGGTCTCCCCCAGTTCGGCCGTCGCGTCAGTGGGGAAGGCGATAACACTCACGGCCACGGTCTCCGACCTCAGCGCCACCCCTTCAAACCCCACGGGGATCATCATCTGGGAGGACGGCGGAGCGGGCGGGACCTTCACGCCCGTCAGTTGCGTCCTCAGTGCCGTCGACCCCCACGGAGGCAAGTGCTCG
>JBGPFY010000098.1:0-4505 GCA_041483615.1 Nitrososphaeria archaeon
AAGAGGAACAGGTCGCCGCACCACTTGCGAAATTCTGCGTCAGAGCTCTGGAACCCCCTGTTGTAGTCTACCTTCCCGGTCAAGTCCGGGAAGGCCAACCCCGCTTCCCTCTCGTTCATGGCCAGCGCGACTTCGGGGGTGGCCATCAGCCTGGCTTCGAACTTGTCCCCCAAGGTACGCTTAGCCTGCTTAAAGTCCTCCCGCGCCGACGCGGTTTCCCGGCCGAGGATTCGCACCCGGGTGGGTTTGCCGGCGAGAGCTGCTGTGATGAATGACGTCTTCCTCACTGGGTGGTCGGCCATTAGCCAAAGGTATTCCTCCGCCTGGGTCACGATACCTTCACTCACATCCATCACTGCGCCGACCGTGTCTCCATACTCGTGCGGGAGGAGTTCGCCCGCCCGCTTCACGAACTCGGCGGGGAGTCTGGAGAGGTCGTGGCTCATGAAATACGCCCTGTTCAGGGAGAGAAAGGCAAAGGAGGGCAGAACGTTTCGCACCGCCCTGCCGTACGAGGTCAACGCATATCGGCCGTCAGGATTCTTCTGTACCAGACCGGCCTTGCGAAGGCGTGCGACGTGCCTAGAGGCCTCTTGAATCGATGCAGAGATCCTCGGAGCGAGCTCGCTCAGCTTCTGCTCCCTGCCTGCAATTTCGGAAAGGAGGGTCAGCCTGTCCCTGCTCGAGCTCGAAGAAGAGCGCTTCCACGCTCAAATCGCCGTGCTAAACAACGCTGTTGAGTCTTAAGCATTGTTGTTGCAGAACAGATAAACATCGGTCCCAGATTCTCAGTTCGCGTCCTACGAAATGAGTGCAGTGGCGTTCGTGTCAAGATGCTCGGACGGATTACCCTCATGTGGGGGGAGAGCAGCGGGGTGGGCGATTGGTCGAGAAGACTGTTGAGGTTGCCAAGATAGTCGACCCGACGAACCACGGCCAGCCATTCGTCTTCGTCGCGACCTACCTTCCTCTGAGAAGCTGGCTGAACGTGATCCCATTCATCAGATTGTCGGGCGAAGTCGAGGCGCAGGTCCTCGCGAGCCGAGGCGCAATCCGGTACTCGGTAAAGACAGACATTCCTCGCAAGCGCTTCTGGACTCTTTCTGTCTGGGAAAAGAGAGAAGACATGGCGCTCTTTTCGAGGTCAGAACCTCATCGCACCGCAATGAAGCATTTCTACGAGTTGGGGACCGAGGCCGCTGCAATCGCCGAGTGGACCAATGCCGACGGCAAGATCGATTGGAAGGACGCGGAGCGCAGGCTGAAACAACCGGCGTTCCGCTACAGGCTCGAAGGAAAGAGGTTGGTGCACGCAGCCGGAAGCCGCTCGGTTGCTGAGGACTGAGGGCGGCGCAAGGCTTTTACCAAGTGGCATGCCGAGTCGCCAAAATTCGCGCATGCAGGGAAACCAACCCGGAGGGCCCTCGTCCCACGAGGCCAACTACAACCTGATCGCGGCGGCGCTCGCGACGGCCGCTGCGACCATGTTGACTCTCTTGACGACCTTGGGGACGACCCCAGTGCTGGGGAGCCCCACCCTCAAGATCCTTCTCGAGGCCCAGCTCCTGGTCATCGAGATCGCCCTCATCTTGTCGGTCGTCTCGCTTCTTCGCCGCCGGGAGGAGACCAAGAGGCGGCTCGTGCTCGCGTCCGCGGTCCTGGTGGTTCTCGGGACCCTCCTGCTCTGGGTGAGCGCGACGGTGATCATACTCTCCCAATAGCGCTAGTCGTCGCAGTTCTTGCACCTCTGGGGCATCAGGAAGTGGCTTATCCCCAGGCCGTCGACTATCACCCTCTGGCCGTCCGCGTGGACGGTTTCCTCCGAGCTTTCGTCGTTGTCACCAGACATGGGACCAGATGCCAGTGGCGGATTAAAGCGCCCCTTGGAAACCACACGAAAGATTTCTCCCGGAATCAGAAGTCCCTGCAACGGCACTTCCTGCGGAAACGGCTTGGCTGCGACCGCGTCGGGGTCGGTCTATCCTGCGCTCTCTATGTTCCCGCTCACGACGTTGGCCTTTCCGACGAGGCTGATGCTTGATTTCGTGTTGTTGAACATGGTGTTCCCCAGCACGATGTTTCCTTCCGCTCCGCGCACCGTTAGGACCCCATACGTCTGGGTCCTAGCCGAGGGGGAGGCCCTGTCGTCCCCGAGCGAGTTGTTCGCTATGATGTTGCGAGTGGAACCCGCCTCCCCGTCGTCGTTGTAGAGGAAGATCCCGGGCCCGGAGTTGTCGTGGCAGGCGTTCGAGGCGATCAGGGAATCCGTCCCCGAGTTGAAGATTATCCCGGCCTGCCCGTTGCGGCTGCAGATGTTGTCTATTACGGTCGCGTGGGCCGTGTTCGCCAGGTCGCCGTGGTAGAACTCTATCCCGAACCTGCCGTTGCCGGTCGCGTTGTTCCCCCTGACGGTCACGAACCACGAGCGCTCGACGTGGATCCCCGCCTGACCGTTCGAGACGGCGGTGTTGTTGACGATGGTGGCGTAGAAGCTGTGGTCGTTTGTGATCCCGGACTGGTCCGACGCCCCGGCGTTGAAGCCCGCGTAGTTGTTGGCGATCAGTGTGTAGTTGTTGTAGAAGGCCTGTATCCCGTACTCGGACATGTTGCTCACGCGGTTGTTGGTCACCGTGTCGTTGGCCCCGTTGGTCACCCCGATGCCGATCTTTCCAGGCGACGTCCCGACGGTGTTCCTGACCGTGTTCCGGACGATGTACGCCCCTCCGACGCCGTTCGTGTAAATCCCGCCGATGATGTTGTCCTCCGCCAGATTCCCGGATATGAGGATGTTGAGCGACTGCGTCGTGACGTTCTCGTAATCCTGGATCCCGAAGCGAAGGTTTCCGTGGACGTAGTTGTCCAGGATCGAGACCTCCAGGGCCGGCGTGGTGTCGTTGCGCATTAGGATGCCGTCGTGCCCCGCGCGGCTCGCGTCCACCCCTCTGACGACTATGTGGTTGCTCCCCCGGTCTATCTCTATGTCGGAGTAGTTCCCGAACCCTGGCCCTACCCACTTCCCCCCCACCACCGTGACGCCCGTGCTTCCCGCCATCTGGAGGAGGCGGAACGAGCTCGTCGCCGTCATGACGGCCCCTGGCGAGAAGAGCAGGGACACGTTGCTCTGCCCGTTGACCCGGATCCCGGAGTGGAGCGCGTAGTCGCCCGCCTCGAAGCAGAGGACCTGGTCGGATTTTGGCAGCGCGTTGACGAGGGCGCCCAGGTCTCCGTCGGAGCTCGCGAGGACCGTGGCGTGGGCCTGGCGCGACCAGGCCGTGGGAGAATCCCCGTTGAGGAAGATGTCGTAGGTGCAGGACGCCGGGTTCCACTGGCTTGGGGAGGGAGGGGCGGCGGACACCCACAGCCCTGCGTTCCCTCCGAAAATCGTCGAGAGCAAGAGGAAGGAGGCTACGAACGTCTTTGGGCCCTTGCCCCTGGCGAAGAGCCTCTTCGAAGTCAGCGACATTATCATGGCGGAGGCGAGGGAGGCAGTGGTGAACAGGAGCAGGGAGAAGGCGGGCAGGTTCGTCAGGACCCCGCGGGCGTAATACCCGAAGCTGGCCGGGTTCAGGGCCCTGTCCCAAAGCGCCCAGCAAGAGACGAGACCGCCCGCGAGGAAAAGCCCCGACAGTGCCACCGTCGCGGGGATGACGCTCCTGTAGTCACGAAGGGTGGGCTTCAAGCCCGTTGGAGGTTACGGTCCGCAGGTGCTATTATTGGTTGCCTTGCGGAAACCCCTCATTCAAGCGGTGCGGACCGTTTGGAAGGGGGACGACCGCCATCAAAGCGCCTTGAATCGGTCAATCCCGTACTTCACGTCCTTCCAGGTGATCCCGCCCCTCCTGAACCGCAGGAAGCCCGTCACGAAGGCCGCTATCACCAGCAGCCCGGAGAGGGGTGCGAGGAGGAAGTACTGGACGCGGGAGGCCTTGAGGGAGAAGAACGCCTGCGTGGCGTAGACCGGCGCGCATATGCACCCGGCCGCGATTGCCAAGGCCCCGTCTGAGGTCGCGAGGGCCGCCCCAAGGAGGGCGAAGGGCCCGACGAAATATCCGAGGGTCAGCGTGCAAGCGCCGGCCAGCTGGCCCCAAGTCGGGACGAGGCCTGCCCCGAACCTCTCGTGCGCCTCCCATGCCTCTCCGAACCCGGAGTAAGGCTTGACCTTGAGGTAGCCTTCCCCGTTGGCATTGACGACCTCGAGGCCGTGCCTGGAAGCCCTCCTCCCCATCGCCCCGTCCTCCATGATGTCGGTCTTGATGGCCTCGTGGCCTCCTATCGCGGCGTATGCATCGCGCCTTATCATGATGTACTGCCCGTTGGCTCCGTCGACGCTCCTTCCCATGGGCGTGCGCCTGGACCCGACGGCGGCCACCCCTAGGCACAGGAAGAAGACGCTCGCAGGGAAGATGACCCTCTCAGACACGGTCCTCGTGACGATCTCTGGCCAAACCGAGAGGAGGTCGGCCTTGCTGGCTTCGAGGTTGGCGAGTACCACCCCCAGGCTCTCC
>JBGPFY010000099.1:0-4430 GCA_041483615.1 Nitrososphaeria archaeon
ATCGCGATTTTTCTGATTTGAAGAGCAATGAGCTGGTGATGCGCTCAGCCGCTCCTCACCTTCGATTTCACGTATTCCATGACCGGTTCCTTCTCGTAGGCGACTCTGACCCGAGTTATCTCGCCGCCCCTGCCCCTCTCCCCGGGAAATATCCTCGTCTCGGCCAGCCCCCTGCGAACCAGCTCGCCGACGACCTGGCCCGCCCCTCCTTGCTTCCCGTAGAGGGAGGAGGGTGACACCTTGATCCCTCGTGCGGCGTCAGTCAGGCCTCTCCAGCCCGACCGCTCCATCGCATACTTCTTGCCCATGTAGTCGTCGATGAACGACCTTACGAGGTACTCGAAAAGCGACTTTGCCCTCTCCGACTTGAACTCCATGACCATCTTCGTCGCTGACGGTGGTTGGGGTCCCGCGGCCCCGGCCGCCTGCGATTCCGGGGCGCGCGGTCGGTTGCGGCGGGTCGACTCCTCGAGTATCTTCAGCGCGACGGCGGGGTTGGAGGATATCAGGCCCCGGAGCTCCGACCCGTTGAGCATGAGGCATCTCGTCCTGCGGGCGGCGACGACGTCGGCTGAGCGGGTTTCCTCCGCCAGGAGGGTCGTCTCCCCGAAGAACTGCCCGCGGCCCAGCTTGGCGAGGGTCCTGTCTGCCCGCCTGACCTCGACCTGTCCCTCCAGGATGACGTAGAAGCTCGTCGCCGTCTCGCCTTCGTTCACGATGGTCTCGTCGGGGTCGAACTCGCGCAGCTTGGCGCTTTCGACGATGGCCGCCAGCTGTCTCTCGTCGAGAATCGAGAAGAGGGGCGATTCCCTCAGGGCCTCAGCGAGGCCTTCTCCCAGCTGCTCCTTTCTCAAAGGCCTCAAGTCGCGGACCTTGTCGAGTCCCGTCTCGCCCACTTTTCCCGCGGCTTTCTACGCTTCTCGGTGCCGGTGCACGCTACCTTCGGTGCCGCCGTCGGAGCGGCGGTCAGGCCCGCGCCTTTCTTGGCGCCCATGTGGTATGTGACGACGTACCCGAGAGGGAGGACCTGGAAGGGCTTCTTGATCAGCCCCCCGTGGTCGAACCGCGCGCCCTCCTTGTGGAAGGACTCGAACCACGCCGGATAGACAAAGTCTGAGACGAGAACGCCGTCTATCTTGTATCCGTAGCTATCGTCGGAGCAGGGGTCGCAGACCTCGTAGGCGTACCAGACGCTGTTCTTCCGCGTGGTCCCCCTTGAGGCGACAACGTTGGTGTCCGGGTCGGCGAGGAGCTCGAGCAGCTCGTGGCTGAACGCGCTCGTCCACGATTGCGCGACCTTCTTGATACTCTGGACGAAGACCCTGCCGAAGGGCAGGCCGGACTTTGTGAGGAAGTGGTTTCCCTCCTCGCCCTCGTGCCGGGCGTAGTCGATGAAGGATATCCACCAGGTGCCCGGGTCAGGCTGCCTCTTCTTCTCCACGAACTCAAGTGAAGCGTCAATCCCCCAGGCTGGCGCGAAGTCGCGGCGGACCTGTTTCTGCACGGCGGGCAGTGCCGCTCGAATCTCGTCGTCGGTCAAATGTTTGCTGTCGTTGATGATCTGAATTCTTACCGGTCCCACACGCCGTTTCAGGAGCCCGTCCCTAAATAATTTTCATGGCATCCGGATCCCCGTCTTTTCCAACAGACGGTCGAACCTCGGGTCCGACCTGAGGTTGTCGAGCAGGGGAGACACCATGTAGTGCTTCAGGGCGACCGATTTCTCTTCGCAGGCTTTGTCGAGCAGCGCGAGGGCCTTTTCGTTCTCGCCCAGGCCGACATGGATGACCGCGAGACTAGGCGCAGAAGCCCGGTTCCCGACCGGCGCACGGGCGAGCTCCTCGTAAATCTCCGTCGCCCTGGCCCTTTGCCCGGAGACGGCGTACGCATATGCGAGGACCGCCCTGTACTCAGGCTCGGTTGAAATCGAGACCGCCTTCTCAAGTTTCTCTACCGCCTGGCCAAGCAGGTGCCGCTCGAGGTAGATTTGTCCAAGGCTGAAATGCGCGAGTCCGAAGTTCGGATCCAGCTCCATCGCCCGCTCGCACTGCTCGGCGGCCCTATCGTACTGACGGGCAAGGTAGTATTCTTCGAAGAGGGTGCAGGCCATCACAGGAGAGAGGGGGTCGAGCTCGACAGCTTTCCTCGAGGCTTCGATGGCTTGCTTGAACCTCCCGCGGTGCCCGAGATGCAGCGCGTACCACTGGTATGCCGACGCGTAGCTGGGGTTCAGCTCGATGGCCCTCAGGAACTCCCTTTCGGCGCCGGACCAATCCCAGCTTACCTCCAGGGACCCGGCGAGCGTGGCGTGGGCCTCAGCGAGCGTGTCGTCAAGGTCGAGGGCCCTTTCGACGAGCGCCCTCGCCTTGGAGGCTGCCTCCTCGGAGCCCATGAAACCTCTGTTTCCCATGATGCGGTAGCAGTCGGCCAACCCCACGTACGCGAGGGCGTCCTCGGGAGCGTCCCTTATCGCTCGCTCGAAACACTCGATCGCGGCCTTGAAGCCCCCCTCGGTCCGCTTGTTCCAGTGGAATCGTCCCTTCAGGTAGAGGGTGTGCGCCGCCGCGTTCGCCGTCGCCCTCCTCGCGATCCGGTGCTTCTCCTTCGTCTTCATCTCCACCTCCATCGCCTCCGCGACGCTGTCGGCAATCTCGCTCTGGATGACGAGGATATCTTCGAGTTCCTTGTCGAACTTCTTCGACCAGAGGTGCTCTTCGCTGGCGCCGTCGATGAGCCGGATCGTGACCCGGAGCTTGTTGCCCGACTTCCTGACGCTCCCGTCGAGCACCGCTTCCACGTCCAGCTCTCGCGCGATGTCGTGGACTCCCTTGCTCGTCCCCTTGTAACGCAAGACGGACGTCCGTGCGATCACGCCTAGGTTCGCGATGTTCGAAAGCGTTGAGATGAGTTCGTCAGTCATCCCGTCTGCGAGATATTCATCGTTGGTGTCCGGGCTTATGTTTGCGAAAGGGAGGACTGCGACGCGCTGCCTCTCTGGCCGGGCGGGCTCCTTGGGCTGCTCTTCCTCCCACGGCATCACGACCCGATACACCTCCACCGGGGCCTCGACGTTCTTCAGCTCATACCTCCCGAGCCTCACCAGGGGGAAATCGATCTTGTTTCTCACGTCGTCGGCGACGTTCTGGGAGATGCAGACGCCGCCGGGCGAGGCGAGCGGCTCCAGCCGGGAGGCGATGTTGACGGCGTCTCCGTAGACGTCGTCTCCATGGGAAAGGACGTCTCCGAGGTGGATTCCTATCCTGACGCGGATTGCCCGATCCCGCGGAAGGCTCCTGTTGCGCTCGCTCAGGATTCGCTGGATCGAGATTGCGCAGCGGACCGCGTTCAGGGAGCTCGAGAACTCGACGAGAAAGGCGTCGCCCATCGCATTTATTTCGGCGCCGCCGTTCGCCCGAAAATTCGAGCGGAGGAGCCGCCTGTGCTCCTCGAGGTCCTTGAGGGCCTGGTTCTCGTTCTTCTGCGTCAAGGCGGAGTAGCCGACGATGTCGGTGAACATGATCGCCGCAAGCCTTCGAGACACTTCGCTCATCGCGACCAAGCCGAATGAAGCCCCCGGCTCCTCAAGCCGAAAACGTTGATGGGACTCCCACTTTTAGGTTGCGACAAGCCCCCGTGGGCGCTTTTATCGCCTTTTCTCATGACTCGGCATGTCTATAGGGCTAATCTTGGAGGCGGCCGCGAACGCGACGACGACCGCCACCACTTCCACCCCGGCCCAGTTGGCCCCCGCTTCGCCCCCCGCGAACTCGACCGCCCTCGCGGGCCTCGTCCCGGCGATCCAGAACTTTGCGACCGGGTTCGCGACAAACATGAGCGCAGTGACCCTGACCATAGACAACGCGGCCGTCGACGTCGGAAAGGCGGCGGTCATCTTCCTGGTCATCGCGGGCGTCATCCTCTGGTTCTCGCGGGTCAACAAGCACCTGGGCAAGGAGCTCGTGCAAGGCGGGGTGCTCATCGGCCTCTTCATCGAGTTCGGCGTCCCCATCCTGATGAGCATCCATTACTGACGGCGCACGCATAGGAGATGGGACGTTCGCAGAGGCAGCCGCACAAGCGATGACTCCGGGGAACCCGTCTTAGGGAGTGACCAAGGGTGGTTAGCGGCTTTTGTTCCAGGTGCAGGAAGGAGATAGGCGGGTTCCTGAGGCCGCCCCTCTGGCAGTGCCCAACGTGCAGGAAGATTTGGTGCGATAGCTGCCCGAAGAAGAGGGTCGGGAGGCTGTACAAGAAGCTCGTCTGCCCGGAGTGCAGGATAGAGATGCGAGAGGGCGGCCTCGTGAGCGTGAGGAATTCCATGCGGTCCTATTGAAAGGAGGCCACAGCGAGAACGCGCCAAACCCCGCCCTGAGCTCGTGCTTTTCCCCGCGCGCCCCGACCGTCAGGGTCACCGAGCTCACCGAGGCGTC
>JBGPFY010000100.1:0-4372 GCA_041483615.1 Nitrososphaeria archaeon
AACGTGCGCCTCAAGAACCTCCTCGCGGACGGGAGGGTCGGAGGATACACCAAGCACTTCCCCAGCGGCGAGGTCTTGACGATATACGACGCGTCAGTGAGGTACGTCGAGCAGGGGGTGCCGCTCTTGGTCATCGCAGGCAAGCAGTACGGCGGAGGGAGCTCCCGCGATTGGGCCGCGAAAGCCCCGAAGCTTCTCGGCGTCAAGGCGGTGATAGCGGAAAGCTTCGAGCGGATCCACAGGAGCAACCTCGTGGCGATGGGAATCCTCCCGCTGGAGTTCGCACCGGGAGAGGGCGCCAAGGCCCTCGGTTTGAAGGGTGACGAGGTCTACTCGATAGAGGGGATGAAAGGGCTCAAGCCAGGCGCCGTCCTCGAGGCGACTGCCAGGTCGAAGGGGGGAGAGGTGAGGTTCAGACTCAAGGCGAGAATCGACAACAACGCCGAAATGAGCTATTTCCAGAGCGGAGGGGTTCTTGCCTATGTGCTCAACCGGCTGGCGAGTTGATTCGACGCCCACGGCCAAAACCTCTTGACCGCCAGTCCGAGTTCCTCGTGGTCGATCAGCATCAGGGCGGAGAGAGCCAGTATTGGGATGAAGGTGTACCAGTAAGGGGGGGTCGGGATGCCGGAGGTGAAAACCATCTCGAGAAAGCCAATCCCCATAGCCGGATAGAGTAGGGGCGCGTTGATCACGACAAAGGCGGAGGCAGCGAAAGCCAACGAACGTCTGACCGCCCTGCTGTCGCTGTAGGTGACGAACAATGGGATTACGAGGAGGGCGAAGCGGGGGTCGAAGGCCGCGAACGACAACGTCACGCCCGCGAGGCGGGGCTTGTTGGACTTCGCGAGGTACAAGGCTGACAACAGGAGGAAAGTGTCCAGCACCTTCGACTGGCCCTCTGCCCACTGCCAATAGTAGCTTATCGAGATAGACCACTGGGGAGTTGGAAGCGGCAATGGGACGAGCAACACCGCGACAACAGCAGGGATTATTACCGCAAGCCGCCTCTCCTTGATTAGCTCGTACAGGAGCAGCGCTATCAGGGGAAGCAGCAGGAACTGGAGGACGTCGAATGTGAGAAGGGCGGTCTGGTAGGGAAGAAGCAGCAGGGGGGACGTCATGAGCAGGAATGAAGGGAGGTACTTGTACCCCTCAGGCTGCGGGATGACCGGATACTCGCCGTCCACGGCGCCATGGGTATAGACCTCTGCAGGGTTGTGGAAGAGTCTCCAGGCAGCGGAATAGTATGCCGAGAAGTCCTTCGCGAGAACCTGATTGGGAGCGCAGCAGCCAGAGTCGACCACCAATGTCTCTGGATACGCCGTGACAAACGTGATGAAGTTCAAGACCAGAAGGACTGCGACGACAGTGGCGAAAACCCGTTTCTTCGTCCTGGGCGACTGGAGCGCTTGGCGTCTGGTAGTGGAGGACGGGCCTTTCGCAACTGGCGACAAGTTATCTATTTCCTGGGTCTGCATCGCAGTTTCTGGGAAGTGGGAGAAATCCGAAGGGTGGTTCGGCGGCAACCCTTGGACCTCTGAGACGACCAACCTGACAGATGCGACCACCGTCCCCGAGGCTTTCTTTGACGCATGAATTGCGGTGACGCCAATCTCAGCGACAGAGCCTCCAAATCCGACGTTTCCTGTCCTTCCGGTTGAGTCCATTCCTCCTGTTCTCGCCGCGACTAGGGGTGCGGCAACAGTAAGATAAAAATCTCACACCGGGGTCGGCATAGGCGGTTGCCGGGCTCGCGGTCGCCCATCGCGTTCGCGCATATTCCCTCGCTGGAGCTTCCCACATTTGAGAATCGCCACCACGAATATATATCGTTGGGAGACCTGAATCACCTTGAGTCAGGCGGAGTCGTTGCAATCGAAGGACTACGTTGGGAGCAACGAAGGGAAACGGCTAATCGTTGGGTTGACAGGCTCCACCTCGATAATACTCGGGATCAGACTTCTCCAAGTCCTTGAGGATCTCGGAATCGAGAGGCATTTGATAATAAGTTCGGCGGCGAAGCAGGTCGTGGTGGCGGAAACCGATTACAGAGTCCAAGACGTGGAGGCCCTCGCGACCAAGGTTTACGGGTTCAACGACCCCACGGCGGCAGTCGCGAGCGGAGGGATGCGGACCCTGGGGATGGCGGTCGTCCCCTGCACGATGAAGACGCTGGGAGGGATTGCGAGCGGATACGCCGACAACACGATCTGCAGGGCTGCGGAGGTAACCCTGAAGGAAAGGCGCCGTCTCGTCATCGTCGCGAGAGAGACCCCCTTAAGCATCATAGACTTGGAGAACATGCTCAGGGTTTCGAGGGCCGGCGCGATAGTCCTCCCTCCCGTCCTGCCGTTTTACAACAGGCCGAAGAGGCTGGAAACCGTAATCGACCACTTGGTTGGGAAGGTCTTGGACATGTTTGGGATCGAGCACGAACTGTATCATAGATGGATGGGCTTCGAGGAGCATGCGCAGTATCATGGAGTTGAAATGCACAAGGTGAAGGACGTCATGACAAAGGATGTCTTGGTGACCAACCCGGATGCGACGGTGTCGGACGCGGCGAAGCTGATGACGTCGGAAAACCGAGGCAGCATTGTGGTCTTGGATGACATGATCCCCGTGGCAATCGTCACGGAAAGGGATCTCTTCAGGAAGGTTGTCGCCAAAGACATCGCTCCGAAGGATGTCCATGTCAGGGACATCATGTCCTCTCCCCTGGTTTCAATCGGTCCGGAACAGTCGCTCAAGAGTGCCGCGAAACTTATGACAGACAAGGGAGTCAGAAGGCTGCCCGTCGTAGAGAACCAGAGGCTCGTGGGAATACTCACCGCAGCGGACTTGGCGAGACTCGAGCCCCACGAATTGCTCTAACCTAGCCACTGGCCTATTTTCCAGAAGCGTTCCGCCTGAAGGGAGTCTCGAAGGCCCTTCCTTCGAGGTACTCGGCCCATCGAGGGGCGTCTCCATCTGGCATCCACCCTCTCCCGGACCCTCTCAAAATTCTTAAATAACTCCGATAAGTGTGCTTTTTTTTGGGTCCTTTAGAGTGTATTCTAGACCTATGCTAGGGTCAATTATAGATGGAGAAGTGGCTTTCTGATGCCCACGAAGGCAAAGACGACGAGGGCAAAAAAGAAGGAGGAAGAGCTTCCTTTCAAGATTACAGACCACCTGCTCGTCCCGAAGCACGAGCTGATGCCCCCAGATGAGGCAGCAGCAATCCTGAAGAAATACAACGCGTCTCCACACGAGTTCCCGTTCGTCCTGTCCACAGACGCGGCCGCAAAGTCAATCGGTGCCAAGCCCGGAGACTTTGTGAAGGTCAGCAGGGGTAGCGAGACCGCGGGCGAGACAGTCTACTACAGGTACGTGGTGGAGGCGTAGGGACTTGGCGACCACCGCGAAGCAGCTCGACTCTTGGGCGGTCCTGCGCGACATCCTCCAGAAGGAGGGCGTCGCGAGGCAGCACCTCAACAGCTACAACGAGTTCATCGCGAAGGGGCTGCAGTCCATAATAGACGAGATCAGCGAGACTGAGATCGAAACGGTAAGCACCCCCTACAAGGTGAAGTTCGGGAGGGTGGAGCTCGGGAGGCCGCGGATTGTCGAGATCGACGGCTCTGTCAGCAACATCTTCCCAATGGAGGCCCGGCTCAGGAACCTCTCTTACTCATCTCCGATCTACCTCGACATGACCATAGAGGAGGAAGGCATGTCCCGCGAGGCCACGCGGCAGCACATAGGGGACCTGCCTGTGATGGTGAAGTCAGACCTCTGCCAGCTCTCCAAGATGACAAAGGAGCAGCTGGTGATGTCCGGAGAAGACCCCAACGATCCCGGAGGTTACTTCATCATCAACGGCTCTGAGAGGGTCATAGTAGGGCTTGAGGACCTCTCGCCCAACAAGATTCTCGTAGACCAAGAGAAGGTCGGCGCCGTCTCCACCTACAAGGCCAGGGTATACTCCTCGGTCGTAGGCTACAGGTCGAAGCTCGAGGTCACGCTGAAGCAGGACGGCTCGATCAACGTCAAGGTCCCGAGCTGCCCGATAGACATCCCCTTCGTGATAGTCATGCGCGCGCTGGGCTTCAAGTCAGACAAGGACATCGCCAACGCGGTCACCCCGAAGCCCGAGATACAGGACCTCCTCGAGGTCTCGTTCGACAAGGCTAGCGAGGCGCCCACCGAGAAGGATGCGCTCGTCTACATAGGGAACAGGGTCGCTCACGGCATGCTCGAGGAATACAGGATCAAGCGCGCCCTCTCGATGCTCGACTGGGGCTTCCTCCCTCACCTGGGCAAGTCCGACGACAAGAGATACGACAAGTCCATGTTCCTCGGCGAGTCCGTCTGCAAGCTGCTCGAG
>JBGPFY010000101.1:0-4371 GCA_041483615.1 Nitrososphaeria archaeon
AACTTTAGCAGGACGTCCGTCGTGGCCGACCGCACGATCTCGTCCGCGGTCTCGCCGCTCTTCGGGACGACTCCCATCCTGTACTTCTCCTTGTGGGCCCTGTCGCTCCTCAACTTGCCCGCGACCCCTATCTCGCAGCCCATCGCCCCTGCCTCCATTATGGTCGTCATGGTCCAGTTGGCGGCGCGCCTGAATGCCGTCCCCCTGGCGACGATCTGGGCCGTCCTCTGGGCCATTATCCTTGGATTTAGCTCCGGCCTCTCAACCTCGGAGACGGCTATCTGCGGGTTGGGAAGGTTGAACTTCTGGGCGACCCTCTCGGTCAGCTCCTTGATGCCGGTGCCCCGCCTGCCTATGGCGAGCCCGGGCCTGGTCACGTAGACCGTTATCCTTGTCCCGAGGGGGTTCCTCTGGACTTCGACCCCGGCGTAGCCCGCTTCCTTCAACTGGGCTTCTAGGTATTCGTCGAGCTCGGCGTAGTTCCTGTGCATTGAGAGGAGGCTTTTCACGGCGCTCTTTTCGACCTGAGACATGCCTCTCTACTGAGCCTCCCTCGCCACGAACTCGACGTGCACAAGCACGTGGAAGTTCGGGCTGCTTCGACCGTGCGCCCTCGGGACGTAGTCCTTTATCACCCGGCCAGCCTTCGCGGACGCGTGAATGAGGCGCACCCTCTCGGGGTCAAGGCCCTTGAACTCGCAGTTGCCCCTCAGGTTTTGAAGAACGCCAAGGATTTTTCCAGCCGCCTTCACCGGATAGGAACCTGTCGGGAAGCCGACGAGCTCGCTTCTGTGCCCCACCTTGAGCTTGTGGCGCCTGAACGCGATGGGCGCCTTCATCGCCTCGACCTTCTCCATCAAGGCGATGGCCTTCGATAACGTCAAACCCATGAGCGTGTTGCAAATCTCCCGCGACGCCTTTGGCGAGATGTTGAGCTCCCTTCCGCTAGCCCTGACGTGAATCGCTGGGTCGTAGCCCTCGAAAGTGTATGCGAAGTGAGGCACTAGCGTGTACCGTAACCTTTGACCGGTCAGCGTAGTGAATATAAAGCTAACTCAATCATGGGTTGGAAGTAATCACTTTCTTAGCGGATGCTCTAACTCGGGACAGGGTCCTTTGACGAGGACAGCAAGTTTAACGCCCTTGCGGCTGCTCCTTTTGGAAGGAGGAATCTGGGCTGGACCGCATCCGCCACGATGTCTTGATCGTCGGGTCGGGTATCGCGGGGTTGCGCGCCGCGATAGAGGCCGCGCGTTCCAGCGGAGGTAAGGCGGACGTCGCGGTCGTGACGAAGCTGCAGGCCATGCGCTCGCACTCGGTCAGTGCCGAGGGCGGGACCGCGGCCGTTCTCTATCCGGAGCTAGGCGACTCGGTCGAGTCGCACATCTTCGACACCGTGAAGGGGTCCGACTACCTCGGGGACCAGGACGCGATAGAGCGGTTCGCGAGGATGATCCCTGCCGAGATCTACCAGCTTGAGCACTGGGGGATGCCGTGGTCGAGGAGGGAGGACGGGAGGATAGCGCAGCGCTGGTTCGGCGGGTACAGCTACCCGAGGGCGACCTTCGCCGAGGACAAGGTCGGGTTCCACGAGATGCAGACCCTCTACGACACGTGTACCAAGTACGAGAACATCACCTTCTACCAGGAGTGGTTCGCGACATCGATCCAGGCCGAAGACGGGGAGTTCAGGGGCGTCACAGCCATAGAGATGAAAAGCGGCGACCTCGCATCGATCTCGGCGAGTGCTGGGATAATCGCGACAGGTGGCGCCGGGAGGCTCTACAGCTTCGCCACCTACGGGCACAGCTCCACCCCAGACGGAATTGCGATGGGGTACCGCGCCGGCGTCCCGCTCAAGGACATGGAGTTCGTGCAGTTCCACCCGTCCGGGCTGATCCCCTCGGGGATACTCATCACCGAGGGCGCGAGGGCGGACGGCGGAGTCCTGCTCAACAGCGAGGGGGAACGGTTCATGGGCAGGTACGCTCCCGAGAAGTTCGAGCTGGCCTCGCGCGACGTCGTCTCGCGCGCGGTTGTGACGGAGATCGAGGAGGGGAGGGGATTCAAGGACGAGCGGAGCGGCTACGACTACGTCCAGCTCGACCTCACCAAGATTGGCGCGGAGAAGGTGAAGGCCAGGCTGGCGGGGATCAGGGAGATTGCAATGAAGTTCAGGGGGATCGACCCCGTCGAGGAGCCCCTCCCCGTGAGGCCGGTCTGCCACTACATGATGGGGGGACTCGACGTCGACGTGGACGGGGCTACGAGAATCAGGGGGCTCTGGGCGGCTGGCGAGGTGGCGTGCGTCAGCATAAACGGCGCGAACAGGCTCGGGGCGAACTCGACCGCGGAGTGCTTGGTCTGGGGGCGGATCACAGGGGAGGAGGCGGCGCGCCACGCGATGGGAAAGGTGGCAGCCCCAGTCCCGGATGAGGCGGTCCTGCGCGAGGAGAAGCGAATCTTTGACGGGATATTCCATGGGCGCGGTGGGACGAACCCCTATGACGTGAGGGACTCGGTCCAGAGGGCGATGGATGAGGGGGCGTTCGTCTACAGGACTGGGGAGGGCATCGCCGAGGCGATGCGCAAGGTGAAGTCGCTCCGGGATAGCGACTTCCTCCATTGCGACGACCACAGCAGGCGATACAACACCAATTTGACGAACGTCCTGGAAGTCGAAGCCATGCTGATGGCGGCCGAGGCCATCCTAAGTTGCGCCCACGCAAGGACGGAGAGCCGCGGGGCCCACGCGAGGAGGGACTTTCCCAAGCGAGACGACGCCAACTGGCTCAAGCACAGCCTGGCATACTACACCGCGGAGGAGGCTCAAGGAGGCCACGTGAAGCTAGACTATTCGCCGGTCAGGATAACCAAGTATCAGCCCGCCGAGCGGCACTACTAGTTTTAATAGAAAAACACAGAGGAAGCGGGAGACAGGTGAGCTCGCGAACTGGGAGACCAAGGGGAGGGCGCCGGTGCTGACCCCGGCGCGAAGGCCGCCTTGAACAGGCGGGGGGTCGCAGGATGGCTGAACCCGCGCCACCTGAACCTTGAGCGGTGGGCCTACGTCTTCCAGAGGGTGACCGGCTTGGCGGTCCTGGCGTATGTCGTCGGACACATCGGGGACACCAGCTTCTTCGTCGGAGGGCCGTTCGGCGAGGGCCCGTCCGCCGCGAGCTGGGCGCTCGACCTGAATGTCACCGAGAATTTTCTGGGGCACGTCGTCCTGGTCATGGTCGTCCTCGTCGTGGTCTACCACGGAATCAACGGGATCCGCCTCATCCTGGCTGAGTACGGTGTGATATTCGGCAAGCCTGCGAGGCCGGAATACCCGTACAAGGCGATGTCGCTGAGGGCGGCCCAGAGGCACCTGATATGGGTCGCGATCGTCGGGGCGATCCTGGCAGCGATCTACTCGGGAGGGATCCTGTTTGGGTGAATTTCCGGCATGAGGGAGTCTGCGATGATGCAAATGCAATATCTCACGGCGGTTCTGGCGCTAGGCCTCGTGACGATCCACCTGCTCATGCAGGGGGTCCTAGTGCCTTACGGCGAGGCGGTCTCGTTCCAGCAAGTCCTCTCGGTCTACAGGAGCGCGGTGGACGGGGCGCTCCTCGAACTCCTGCTGGTAGTCGTTCTCGCGCACGGCTTCAACGGGCTGAGGATCATCCTCTTGGAATGGCGCCAGGGCGCGGCGTGGACGAGGGGCGTCAACTGGGCGGTGCTCGTGGTGGCGCTCGCGGCCATCGCCTACGGGACGAGGACTGTGATTCTCGCGGCGACAGGGCAGGTCAGCTGATTGGACAAGGAACTCGCGCTCAAGATCCAGAGGTTCGACCCCTCCCTCGAGAAGCACCCTCATTTCGAGCGATATGCCGTTCCCTCGAAGGCAGGGATGACGGTCCTCGACGCCCTCCTCTACGCGAAGGACCAGCTTGACCACGGGATAGCCCTGCGGTTCTCTTGCAGGATGGCCTCGTGCGGGTCGTGCGGGATGAAGATCAACGGGAGGCCCCGCTTGGCTTGCGAGACGCAGGTCGCGGACCTGGGCTCTTCGATGATAACCGTCCAGCCGATGGACAACTTCCCCATCGTGAGGGACTTGGTGGTCGACCTCGAGTCGTTCTTCTCGAGGCACGCGGGCATCGCCCCCCATCTCGTGCGCGAGGACGACCCACAAGAGCAGGACTCCCCCAGCGGAGAGTACCTCATGACGCCAGCGGAGCTGGACTCGGTCGTCCAGTTCACGTACTGCATAAAGTGCGGCCTCTGCAGCTCGTCCTGCCCAACGGGCTCCACCGACGCCCTCTTCCCAGGGCCCCAGGCCCTCGCTCAAGCGTACAGGTTCTTGCAGGACGTGAGGGACGA
>JBGPFY010000102.1:0-4344 GCA_041483615.1 Nitrososphaeria archaeon
AGAATTGTCAGAATCGGACTGAAACCATTGACTCATCAATATTCCAGCATGCGTCGAGTGTTTGTAAAGCCTGCCGATGTCAATTCATTGAAGCTCATTGTAACCTCCAAGATTGGAGATAAGTTCAGAGTCGGAAGCGGCCTCTTCTGACCCTCAACGATGAATTACCAACCGTCCAAAACACCCCTTAACTTACCAATGCACGCATTTGGGCATAAATGATTATTAGCGTGCATTCGACTAGCGTCCCGCGTGCAACATGGGTGACCGCCTTTGGCGCCGAGCTCAAGCTGGCTCCACTTTCGCTGAAAACTGAACGCCTCCAGACAAGAGATTCTCCGCGCTCTCTCTTCGTCAAGATCCAAGAGGAGTTCGAGAACGCGTTCCTCCTCGAGTCGGCGATTGGCGCGAAGAGATTGGCGGAATACTCCTTCATCGGTTTCGACCCCCAGACCATAATCACCGTGAAGAACGGCTCGCTAAACTTCGCGTCTCCGGACGGGACCAAAGACAGCGTTAGGACGGAAGACCCGCTGAAAGATCTGCGGAGGCTCGTCGCCGCTCCGGGTTCTTCCGGCCTGACGACGCGGAGCCCGTTCAGGTTCATCGGCGGCGCGGTCGGCTACATTTCCTATGATTCCGTGCGCTATTGGGAGCGCGTCCCGGCGTTGGCGAGGGATGACCTCTCCCTCCCGGACATGGAATTCGGGATCTACACCGACGGAATTGTGTTCGACCATTTGAAGAAAGGGGTTCATTACTATTCTCTGGGCCGGGAGGACAGGCTCGCGCAAGTACTGTCGCTCCTAAGAAGGAGCGCTCCACAAAGTCAGGACCTCTCCGCGCCGACCGAGGCGAGGTCCTCCATCGAAAAGAGTAGGTTCGAGGCGATGGTGGAGGCCGCGAAGAAGCACATCACGGTCGGCGACATCTTCCAGGTCGTCCTATCGAAGCGCTACGACTTTGAGCTACAAGGAGACATCTCCAAGTTCTACGAGGCCCTCAGCAAGATCAACCCTTCTCCGTACATGTATTTCCTAAAGTTCGGCGACCGGAAGATCATCGGCTCGAGCCCCGAAATGCTCGTCCGTGTCGAGAACCGCCAGGTCGAGACCTTCCCCATCGCCGGGACACGCCCGCACCTCCAGGACAGACGGGAGAACGCGAAGCTGACGAAGGAGATGCTGGCAGACCCGAAGGAGAGGGCGGAGCACACGATGCTCGTGGACCTGGCAAGGAACGACGTCGGGAGGGTCGCGAAATACGGGAGCGTCAAGGTCCCGGAGCTGTTCACGGTCCAGCAGTTCAGCCACGTCCAGCATATCGTCTCGCGCGTGGTCGGGACGCTCAGGACAGAGTTCGATTCATTCGATGCCATGCGCGCCGTCTTCCCCGCAGGCACGGTGTCTGGCGCGCCGAAGCCCAGAGCGATGGAGATCATCGAGGAGCTCGAGCCCTTGAGGCGGGGCCCCTACGCGGGCGCCCTCGGCTACTTCTCTTTCAACGGCAATGCCGACTTCGCGATTACCATCAGGACGTTGGTGGCGAGGGGCACGAAATGCAGCATCCAAGCCGGAGCCGGAATCGTCGCCGACTCTGACCCGGAGAAGGAGTGGTTCGAGGCCGAGTCAAAGGCGGAGGGGCTCATGAAGGCCGTGGAGAGCGCGACGGGCAGGGAGCTGATAGGGGAGGGAAGAAGATGAAGGTCCTCGTTATCGACAACTACGACTCTTTCGTCTACAACCTCGCTCAGTACGTGGGGGAGCTTGGCGGGGAGCCCCAGGTCTTCAGGAACGACAAGATCACTCTCGGTCAAGTGCGAGACATGGCCCCCGACCGCATCATCATCTCGCCTGGGCCTGGCCACCCGGCGGACAAACGATACTTCGGGGTATGCGAGAAGATACTCTTGGAGGTCAGTCCGAAGGTCCCCACCCTCGGGGTCTGCCTGGGACACCAGGGGATAGGCACCTCATTCGGGGGGACAGTATCCGGCGCCTCCAGGCTTATGCACGGCAAGACCAGCCGGATCGTCCACGACGGTCAGGGCGTGCTCAAGGGGGTGAAGAACCCCTTCGAGGCGACGCGATACCACTCGCTGGCGATTCAAAAGGACGACATCCCCGAGGAGCTACGGGTCACCGCCCTCTCGATGGACGACGCAGAGATCATGGGAGTGAGGCACAGGAAGTACCCGATCGAGGGCGTGCAGTTCCACCCGGAATCGATCATGACGGGCGAGGGGAAGAAGATAATCCGGAACTTCCTCCGGGGACCGCGATGACGACAATCCAAGGCGCCATCCAGCTCATCCTTGACGGGAAGGACCTCTCGGGCGAGACCATCTCGGGCTGCGTGAAGGAGATCGTCGAGGGGACGGCGACCCCGGCACAGGTCGGCGGGTTCCTGGTGGGACTGAGGAAGAAGGGAGAGACGGTCGAGGAGATCGCCGCCCTCGCCTTGACGCTTCGGTCCTACAGCACGCTGAAGGACCGCCCTCGCGTGAAAGGGAGGATGATCGACATGTGCGGGACAGGCGGCGACGCAGTGAAGACCCCCAACGTCAGCACGATGTCATCCTTCGTCGCTGCGGGGGCCGGCGCGATCGTCGCCAAACACGGCGGGCGCTCTGTCACGAGCAAATCGGGCAGCGCCGACGTCCTCGAGAAGCTGGGGTTCAACCTCGCCATGGAGCCTTCGCGGGTGAAGGACTCGATCGAGCAGATAGGCATCGGCTTTATGTTCGCTCCCTCCTTTCATCCGGCAATGAAGCAGGTCGTCTCGGTGAGGAAGGAGCTCGGCGTGCGGACGGTCTTCAATCTGATGGGTCCTTTGATCAACCCTGCCCGCGTGGATGCGCAGCTCGTCGGGCTCTATACCCCGGCCCTCGTCCCGCAGGTGGCCGCCGTGCTGGGAAGGATAGGTCTCAAGGAGGCGATGGTCGTCCACGGCCTCGAGGGAGTCGACGAAATCTCCGTGACGGGGAGGACCCTGCTATCGCACCTCAAGGACGGAAAGGTGGAGACCCGCGAATATCTCCCGCGCGAATTCGGTCTCCGGGAAAGCCCTCTGGTCCCCCCTACTAGTCCGGCTGACGCAGAGGAGGGGGCGATGCTCGCCCTCTCGATTCTGAGCGGGGACTCGGTGGATCGCGACTGCGGGGAGCTGATGGTCATCGTCAACAGCGCAGCGTGCCTTGTCTTGGCCCAGAAGGCGGCCACATTCGCCGAGGGCATAGACCTGGCCACAGCATCGATAAAGAGCGGGAAGGCTATTGGGAAGCTGGAACAGATGGTGAAGTTCAGCGGCGGCAGCCTGGAAGGAGCAAAGGAGAGATATGCAAGACGGAAGAAGTGAGGCCAACTTCATCTTCACGCTCGCCCGCTCCGCGGCGCTCAACATCGCGGCTGGATACTACCGCGACCTGGAGGGGGCGCTGCCACGCGGACAGAAGCGCAGGAGCCTACGGGAATCGATCATGCGGACGAAGGTCATCCCGGTCATCGGCGAAATCAAGTTCACGTCTCCAGCCGAAGGCAAGCTAAGGCCGGCGGGCGACGTCAGGAAGATCGCCTCCGCCTACGAGCGGGGAGGCGTCTCGGGGATATCAGTCCTCACGGAACCTAGGCACTTCGAAGGCGACATACGGTATCTTCCGCTGGTGAAGAGGTCGGTGAAGGTCCCGGTGCTCATGAAGGACATCATCATCGACCCGGTCCAGATAGACGCGGGCGCAGAGATGGGAGCCGACGCGGTCCTCTTCATTGCGGCCATATTCATGAATGGGCTCGCGAACGCGAGTTTGCGGGAGATGTTCTCGAGGGCGCGCAGCCGAGGCTTGGAAGTGCTCTTCGAGGCGCACACCGAGAAGGAATACGTGTTTGCGCTGGAGTCGGAGGCGGACGTGGTCGGGATAAACAACAGGAATCTGGACACCTTGGAGGTCTCGCTCGAGACCTCCAGGCGGCTGCTGGCCAGCGGCAAGAAAGAGAGGGACCGCCTCCGACGGGCCGGGAACGAAAAGCCGGTGATCTCTGAGAGCGGCATCAGCACGAGGCAGGAGATGGGCGAGCTCCGTTCGCTCGGCGCCGACGGCTTCCTCGTGGGCTCCGCACTGATGAAGTCCGCGGACCTCGAGAAAAAGGTGCGGTCGCTGACGGGGGCATGACGATGGCACGAGTAAAAATCTGCGGTCTTACCAGAGAAGAGGACGTCGATGAGGTGGTGGACGCCGGGGCGGACGCGGCGGGATTCATCACGGGGTTTCCGAGCTCACCGCGGAACCTCTCCGCCTCGCGGGCGGCGTCCCTGGTCTCCAGGGTGCCGCCTTTCGTGACATCCGTC
>JBGPFY010000103.1:0-4326 GCA_041483615.1 Nitrososphaeria archaeon
ACGTAGACCTTGACCATCTCGCGCTTGTACTCCGCGCTTCCCCTAATGTCTGAGGCGGGATGAGACATCTCGGACGCCTTCTCGCCCGCTTCGGCCATCATCTCGTCGCTGGGCTTCCGCCCCTTCAACGCGTCCTCGGCTTTTGTGGCCCTTATCGGGGTCGAGCCGACTCCTGCCAACCCGAGCCTCACATCCTTGCAGGCCCCAGCGTTGTCGAGGGTGATGGTCGCCGCCACCCCCAGCGTGGCCAAATCGCTTGCTCCCCTCCCGAGCTTGATGTAGGCGCTTCCGCTCCTAGGCGGGAGGAAGGGGACCCTCACCTCGATGAGAATTTCGTTCCTGCGGAGGCTGGTCGTCAAGATGTCCTTGAAGAAGTCCTCGGCGTCGATGACGCGCTCCTTGGAGGGGCCTGCGACTTTGAGCTGTGCGTTCAGGGCCACTGCCGCGGCAGGGACGTCGGCCGCAGGGTCGGCGTGACATATCGTGCCTCCGATGGTGCCCCTGTTTCTGACCTGCTGATCGCCTATGTGGCTGGCGGCTTCGGAGAGGGTCTGGCATTTCTTGTTCACGACCGGAGAAGCGGCAACGTCGTTGTGTATCGTCATCGAGCCGATGAGCAGATGGTCTTTCGTCTGCTTGATGTAGCTGAGACCTGGTATCTTCCCTATGTCGACCAGGTCGGCTGGGCTGACAAGTCTCAGCTTCATGAGGGGGACAAGGCTCTGGCCTCCTGCCAGGACCTTCGAATCTTTCATCTTACTGAGCATGGACAGCGCCTCTGAAAGGGTGGAAGGCGAATGCAATTCGAAGGGGCGCGGAATCAAGTCCAGCCTTCCGATGCGTCAAAAGTAGATATGTCTTCTTGCGGACGGGCTTCGACACCTTGCATGGAATCAGGCTTCAAGCCATGCCTGTCAGGCGAGATTGTCGGCGACGTGCCGACTCGAGCGCAAAAAATCTAAGTCGCCAGGCGCCTTGCGGCGTGCGTCTGACTGCTCGGATGGCTTAGTTCTGCTTCGGGATAGTCGCGAAGGCCACGGCCTTCTCGTCGATGGCCTTCGAGCCGATGTCTAGGACCTCGTCTACTGAAGAGACGAAAATCTTCCCGTCTCCCATGGACCCGGTGGACGCGTTGGCCATGATGGCGTCGATGACGCCCTGCGCGTCGCTGTCCTTGACAAGAATCTCGAGCTTGAGCCGCTTTATGTATTCCTCTTCGTAAGTCCATTTGCCTCTGGCGAGCACGGTCATTGTCTCCCTTGTCCGCCCTCGGCCCGCAACCTCCTCCACCGTCAGCCCGCCGACGCCCATCTTCTTCAGTGCCGCGTCGACGGCAGGGAATTTCTCCCTTCTGATTATGGCTTCAATCTTCTTCAAACGGTTTTTTCGCCTTGGATATCGATGGACGTAGTTTTACTTAAGCCTTACGATTGGCTTTGCCGCATATATATCTCCCAAACAGTCGGGTTTTTGGCATAAAAGGATGTGCTGCGACCGCGCTGGGCGCACTTATATCGCCTGCACATATGTCCATTTTCGGCACCCTCCCTCGCGTAGATACGCCAACCTATTCGCCGGCGGCTTTGCTTTTGTCTGCGCTCGCCTCTTCGCGTGATTGTCCCTTGATGGCCGAAGGGATGATTCCGAGAATGAGAAAGGCCGCGGACAGGTAGTAGACGTTGTGTATCGACTCTATGAAGCTGTCAATCCAGGGCGCGTTGCTGAGGGCGGTGCCGCCTATGAAGATGCTTTGGAGTTCAGCGATGGGGACCGTCGACGTCAGAACGAAGAAGGCCAGGCCCACGCTGAAGCTCATCCCTGCCACGAGGACCGTCGTGCTCGTCCCGGAGGCGATTCCCCTCGCTGCGGCGGGGACCGAGTTCATGATGGACGCCCTGTTCGGAGACAGGAATAGCCCCATCCCCGCGCCGACAAGCCCGAGGGGGAGGGCGAGCTGCCAGAAAGTGACCGTCGAGCCGATCGTCGCCAGTATTAGGAAGCCTATCAGCGACACGACGAGTCCCGACATGGCAAAGAACCTACGTCCGTGCTTGTCGGAGAGGTAGCCGCTCAGAGGTCCGAGGAAGGCGAGCGAGACTGAGATGGGGACGAGGAAGAGACCCGCCGCGAGGGCGTCCAAGCCCATCGAAGGCCCCTGGAGGTAGAATGTGAGCACCAGGGTCACCGCGCCCCTCGCAAGCGAGTTCAGGAAGCTGGCGACGGTCCCGGCGGTGAAGAGCCTTATCTTGAAGAGCGAGAGGTCGAGCATCGGCTCTTTGACCCTCCGCTCAATCAAGACGAAGGCGGCGAGGAGGGACACCCCGAACCCGAGGAGCAGGGCGAACTGGGCGGGGTCGAATAACGAGACGGCGTCCAGAGTTATAGCGGCCAGCACGATGGCGAGCCCGCTGGCGAAGGTGATGTTTCCCAAGATGTCGATCTTCTGGCCCTTCCTTATCACGCCCAGCTCCTTCAACCGGTAGTGAGACCAGAGCGTCGCGAAGACACCTATTGGGATGTTCACGTAGAAGATTGACTGCCAGCCGGCGACGGAGGTCAGGACGCCGCCGAGGACGAGCCCGAGCAGCGAGCCGATCACGATTGAAACTTGGTTGATCCCGAGCGCCTTTCCCCGCTCCGACTCGGGGAACGCGTCCGTGATCATGGCGCCGCTGTTGGAGAAGAGGAAGGCCGAGCCGACTCCTTGTAGGAGCCTGAAGACTATGAGCTGCTCCCCCGACTGGGCCAGGCTGCAGAGCGCCGACGCAGCAGTGAAGAGCGCGAACCCGAAGGTGTACAGCCTTACCCGTCCATACATGTCAGAGAGGCGCCCGACGTTCACGAGGAGGGAACCGCTGACCAACTGGTAGCCCAGAAGGACCCAGAGGAGGTCGAAAAACGACGTTGCGCTCAGCTCCCTGGAAATCGTGGGAAGGGCGATGAGGACGATGTTGGTGTCGAGAGACGCCATCAGGGTCCCGAGGGTGGTGTTAGAAAGGACGACCCATTTGTATTGCAATCGCTTTTCCACCAGGCGCCTCTGTGTCTTGCCATGGCCCTTCGGGCAGCGGTAATAACGATTAATGATGCGCTACGGCGTGACGGGTTTAATATCCGGGCTCCGGCAACGAAGGGGAGACATGCGCCAGGTCGGAGGTAGGCTTCTACGGCCCTTCTTGCATTCATAATGATGAACGTGAAGGTCGGGACCGACAGGGATGTCGTCAACAGGCTGAGGACGCTGAGAGGCGTCAAGGAGGTATACGAGGTCTACGCGGTCTACGACATCGTGGCAATCGTCGAAGCGGAGACGATGGCCGAGCTCAACGAGCTTGTGAACCTGGAGATTCGGAAGATTGACACCGTCACGAGCACCAACACGATAATAGCAGAGAAGGTCTCGTAAGGTCTCGTCGGCTGCCCGTCGTCTTCATCCCGCTAAGCCGGGGCGAAATCGCCGTAGCTGGCTCTCTTGCGCCGGGTGCGAACCCAAAGCGCGCCGGCGAGGACGAGGGCGGCGGCCGCCGCCCCGCCGAGGAGCACCGGGTAGCTGTAGGAGGATGTGCCCGTGACCGCGCGGGGACCGTCAACGACGAAGGACAGGGACGGCCTCGTCGCGTTCGCGAGCTCCATCCCATTCCACGAGGCGAAGGAATAGAGGAAGACGGACGGGCTGGCGCGCAAGGTCACGTTGACGGAGGGAGGCACGTAGATGGTCTTGGTCGACCCGGCCTGGACGGTCCCCGCCCCGGACGGGTATGAGAAGTCGATGTTTGTTCTCGGGTCAGCCGCGATGGAGAGCTGGACGAAGAATGTCGCCTCCTCGCTCAAGGGTGCCGTCACCACGACGTCGATGGCCGGGCTCGACCCCGAATACGCGCCTGCGCCAGAGCCGTTCCAAGTCTCGAACTGCCACTGCTCGTTCGCCAACGCGCTAGCGCGAAGGGTGCTCCCCGCTTCTAGCCAGCCCGACTCAGCGGAGACCGAGCCGCCTCTGGGGTCGTTCACATTCAAGGTGGCGTAATATTGGTGGGTGTAGACCTCCGACAGCGCCTGTCCGGGAGAGGATATGACCGAGGGCGCCGGGGCGCTCCCCCCGGAATCGAGCCACCTCTCCCCCGGCGTCGACCCGTTGAGGATCTTGGCGAAGGAGTAGACGCTCCCGGCGTCGAACCAACTCATCGTGGCGTTGCCCGAGAGCGAGATGGCTTCCGGGTTCCCGAGGGACGTGGAGGTGAACTTGAGCCCTGGAGGCGTCCCGCCCCCGATTATCGAGTAGCCGATCGAGACCTGGTACTGGTAGTAGAAGGGGATTGGGTTGGGGAT
>JBGPFY010000104.1:0-4302 GCA_041483615.1 Nitrososphaeria archaeon
AGTCCGCTCTCCACCCCATGAATCCGGAGGTCGACGGCAAGCGAAAAGCGCGCGCGCCGCCCAGCGAAGAGGAGTCGGCGGACCTTAGAGCCAAGGCTTCGGCGTACGCCCTCCTGAACAGGCCTTCGCCCCCCTTCTGAGAACCACACGCTAGCGGGCTCTTTCGCAGCTTCCAGGTCAGCTCCGCCTCACTTGTTAAGCACGCCTTTGGGCAGGACGGCCATTATGTCGGGGTGCTTCCGCCTTATTGAGGCCTCCGACAGCGGGAAGAGTCCGCTCCTCATAGCCCTTCTCACGTTGTATCGGATGAACTGCTTGTAGCGCGAGTCGCCTATGTATGTGAGGACCGCCTCGGTCGCCGACGTCTCGTCCATCCCCCTCACCGTCGTGAAGTATGGGGCGAGGATCAGCCAGATGACCCGGTGCCTCCCGTCGGTTATCGGGTGCTCGAGGAGGCGCTTGATGTAGTCGAACTGGCTCTGCTGGCGGGGCGGAGGTCGGGGGATGAGGGGCCTGAACTCGTCGACGAGCGACTGGACGAACTCGGGCGCTGGCGCCGACCTGAGGGACCTCATGCCGGAGATCATCAGGCCCTGGACCAGGGCCGCGAAGAGGTCCCTGACGTCGTTCACCGAGAAGTAGACCAGTCCGCCGTCTAGGCGCATGTTGACCAGCCGCCACCTGGGCTCCCTCGTGAGCTCGTACTCGGTCGTCACCTCGAGGTACTTCTCGAATGGGCAGGTAATCACGGCGTGTCCGCCCCCGCCCCTCTCGGCCCCGACCTCGAACCTCAGCTCGAGGCCGGCGGCCTCCTTGAGCAGGCCAATCATCTGCTGCGGGGGCTCCTTGATGAAGAAGGTCTTCGCCCGGGCGGCCTCGGTCCTCGCGAGAGCAAGCGTGAGGAAAGGCTCGTTCTTCGACGCCAGCACGGCCACGAAATAGCTGTAGAACTCGATGACGTCCTCGGGGTTCTTGGTGTCCCTGGTGCGCCTCTCGTAGGACTCGTAGCCAAGGAGGCGCACGTTCTGGACGTCGAACTTCGGGTTCTTCACAGCGAGAGTGAGGCGGTAGCGCGCCTGGTCGAGGATCGGCCTGTAGACCGACTTGACTACCTCGTCGAGCGGGTAGGAGAGGAGGAAGTCCCTGGCGGACCTAAGGAAAGGGTACTTCACGAGCTTCGGGTCGACGTTCAAGACGAGCTTCCGTTCGTCTTGGAGGCTCGCCTCAGATAGTGATATGTTTTCTTCCCGGCCCCGTCCGCCGACGCCCGCGACCACGACGTTTACGGTAGGATAGGCCGCGGCGACCTATATCCGCCGACGTGCGCTGGAGCTCGAGACCCGCTTTGGCTCTAGGGAGCGCCGGTCACCGGAAATATATAGCGCGACAGGTTCTTTCGGGGCAAGGTCAATGGCCAGGGGAGTAGTCCGCTGCGCGGAGTGCAACTGCCATCCTGCAATATGCAAGAGCGCGGAGACCTCAAGGGACTGCCGTGGATGTTCGCAGGTCGCGAACGTCTCGGCCGAGTGCTGCTGTTGGCAGGCGGCCAATGGGCTCGCGTGAGGGTCAGGGACGGATGTCGCGGCGGCCCACTTCCCGGCGCTTATATTCAAAGCCCGACGTGATGTGAAGCGATGGCGACGCTCTCCCAGGCGAGGATGGTCGGAGGCGTGGGTTCCATCCTGGCTTTCATTCCTTTCCTGAACATCATTGGACTGATACTGATTCTGATTTCAATCAACAATGCCTCGAATTCCGTGAAGGACAGGTCGATTTTCAATCAAGCCATCATAGCG
Source organism: Nitrososphaeria archaeon (assembly GCA_041483615.1). Lineage (GTDB taxonomy): Archaea > Thermoproteota > Nitrososphaeria > Nitrososphaerales > Gagatemarchaeaceae > Gagatemarchaeum. Next base: position 1,797 of record JBGPFY010000104.1, read on the forward strand.
GTCTCTCTCGAGATAGTCGGCGCGGTCGTAGGGCTTTTCGTCTTCTTTGCGAGCTTGGCGTCCTCGCTCTTCACTTTCGGACTGTCCGCAATCATCGGGGCATTTTCCGGCCTAGCCATAGCGTGGGTCTTCCTGTTGATTTCCGCCATCTTCCTTAGGAGATGCTATGAGGGTATGGCTTCAAAGCTCGGAGTCGATTCCTTCAGGACGGCTGGGACTCTCTACCTTGTCGGGGCTGCGCTCCTAATCGCATTCGGCCTTGGTATCATCATCATTTTCGTCGGTCTGATATTCCAGGCAATTGCTTTCTTTTCGATTCCGGACCAGCCTCCGACAGGGAGCGGTGGTGTCCCCGGCCCAATGGCTGCCCCGCCCCCTCCAATGGCGCCGCCTGGGGGCGCGACGAAGTTCTGCACGAACTGCGGCAACAGGATAGCCGCGTCGGCCACGTTTTGCAACAATTGCGGCGCAAAGCAGCCGTAGGCGCCGGCCTAGAGGTTCGCAACCGACACGCTTTGAGAACTGGCCGTCCCTGACTGCACCCTTACCAGGTCGCAGTCTTGCAGGTACAGGACATAGCCCGTTCCCCGTAGCGTCTGGGTGCCCGCCACCGAGCACTTTGCGAGCACCACTTCTCCCTGAGAAAGCCGTCCTATCTGCGCCTGGTCTCTCCAAATCAGAATCACGGACCCGGAGTCGATCGATGAAAAGTAATGGCCCGCGGAGTCCAACCCTACCCCGAAGTCGAGGCTGTCTTGGATGTATATCGTCTTGTTCGTGTACGAGGCTTCGGCGTGGGACTGGTTGGTCTTGTAAGCCCCATAGAGCTGCTGACCCGTGAGAGGATCGCTCGCCGAGTTGACCGCAGGGCTGGCCGCTCCCCCCGAGCCCAGCATCCCCGCCTCGAAAGCCACGCCCACGAGGAGGACGGCGAGGGCGACTACAATTGTCAGCGTGAGACTTCTCCTGCCGGCGAACGAGGACCGCTTCCTCTCCGGGGACGGCGGGGGAGGGGCGGGTAGGCCCGCATCGTCTGCCGCGACGGTCGTCTGAGGCTGGGAGGTCGCCGTGATCCCCGTATTGAAATGGGAGGGGGACACGTCGGACCGCGACACGGCGTAGTCTACGGCTCTGGCTCCGCAGTCAGGGCAGTAGAGCGCCCCAAAAGGAAGCTCCCTGCCGCAATTCGAGCATGGGGACAAGCGTGGCTTCGAGCGCTCGCGTCTCGATATAAGTCGCTCGCCGCGCTCGGGCGCCTACTTGGTGTGGGCGGGCTTGAAGACGAACGCGTCAAGGACCTGGCGGAGGTCCTTGCGCTCCTTCTTCGACTGCCTGTAAAGCTCGTCCCTCCTGGCCGGAGGGAGCTTGTTCCAGTACTTTGCCACCTCGTCCTTGACTTCGAAGACATAGAACGCCCCTTGCTTGAACGGCAGCTCCCTTCCTTTCTCCACGATGGGAGCGACCCCAGTCCCGTCGTCGCTGACTCTTATCGACACCATGTCTTCTCCCCCCGGCAGAGTCCTCTTTTAAGAAATGACTCCCGCGCGGGAGCACGCCTCAGTACCGACCTGAGCGAAGCTGGAAATTCTTAATAGCATAGCCCAAACGGACTTCGGCGAAATGTCAGCCGAAGACGGCGAAACCGACGACGACTTCGAAGACGACTTTGAAGATAACGACTCTGACGACGACGACGAGTGAGTAGATAGCCGGCCGGGCAAGCGCGCTTTCATCCCGTCCTGCGTGTAAGGTTGAACATGTAGCGGTTGATGCAATCCACGTCGTTGTCGATCCTCGCGACCGACATCTTCTTGAACCTGGAATAGATATCCTTCAACGCCTCCTCGTCGAGCTGGTTGACCATCGACGGATTGGAGAGGAACTGCACCCATCCGAGGTTGCTCTGCCTCATGAAGTCTACGCACTGGAGTATCCTGCTCACGGCGTCCAGCCTGTCCTTCGCCTCGGCTGTCTCCAGCTCCTTCTTCAGGAGGATTATCGAATCCCGCACTTCTTGGATGTTCGTGTCCCAGCTGCTCATTTGGTTCGGGCGGTCGAGCTCCGCTCCCGGCTTTAACGGTTTTCAAGAGAGCGCTTTCGGTCCTGGTTCGTCTTGACCGCTGGCGAGGGACCTCGAATTCGTAAGGCTTATCTAGCAGATTACCACTTATGTAATAATGTGCCATGCTTGTCGCTCAAACGGCAAGGCAGGCAGTGGAATGGCTCGTGACCTTTCGAGCCAAGGCGATTGGACATGTCAAACCTTGAGATTCTTTCGACGCGCAAGGACTTCGCCACAATCTTCAGCGAATCGATAGCGGAAGGGATGAAGGACGTGCTGGGAAGCGGCGGGACACAGGCCATCCTTTACCACCTCAACCTTTCCAGCTTCGGCAATCCCAAAAAGTTTCACGAAAGGCTTTCCGCCATCTTCGGCGTCGGGACGGCGGCGCTGGAGCGCGTGATATTGCAGCAGCTCCACCAGAGCACGGGCTTCCGGCCAGCC
>JBGPFY010000105.1:0-4288 GCA_041483615.1 Nitrososphaeria archaeon
CAGTCCCACCGACGCCGCGACCAGCCCGTCCTTTACGGTGGAGCAGTCCCGAAGGCGGGATTTGGCCTTCCTCAGCACGGCTGGCCCTGCCTTCTCCCTAATCGTCGCTGGGAACGCATTCGAGAGGACCGCGGTGGCGCCGATCGCCGCGCCCTTTGTTATGAGAACCGAATCCCCCGGCCTCGCCATCGTGGGGGTGACGTAGGCGTCGCGCTCGGCCACGCTGAACATCATGCCCCCGCCGACCACGGTGTAGCCCGAGCCCGGGTATCTCCCGGTGTGCCCCCCGGCTATCGCTATCCCGAGCTTCTTGCACTCGTCGCCGACGGCCTTGAGGTAGACAGCGACGGAGGCGAACTCCATCTCTGGCGGGAGGTTGAAGTCCAGGACCGCGAACTGCGGGCCCACACCGCTGGTCGTCAGGTCCGAGGCCAGCAGGTGGACGCTGAGCCAAGCCGACTCCTTCAACCCTATCGAGGGGATAACGGAGAGCGGGTCGCTCGTGACCAGGAGAACCTTCCCGCCCCCCAGGGAGACCACCGCGTTGTCCAGCCCGTGGCCCGGCCTCACGAGGAGGGAGCTCCGCTTGGCCCCGAGGTTAGAGAAGACCACTCTTTCGAGGAACTTGCGGGGGACCTTGCCCTGCTGCTTCGAGCGCCACAGCCTGTCAATCAAGTGCGGTAGCCTAGGCGCCTGAACGTGGGGCCTGCGCCAGCGATTATCGCGAATGCGATCGGGATGAAGGCGAGATCCACGAAGGTAGCAAGGTCGGGGAGCGCCAGCGCAAGCCCCGAGTAAAGGTCCGTAGGGCTGCCGTACCCGAAGAGCCCGAAGGTGTAGAAGAGCCAGTCAGGGATCAGGAACGCGAAGGTCTCGTAGGCGGTGGCGACGACCATCGCAAAGGCGAGCGTCCTCCTCCCCCTGTTGGCCGCCCACGCGATTATGAGGACCTCTGGCGCCCTGGCCCAGATCATTCCAAAGGGATAGATCGGCGAGCCACCGGCCTTCGTGGAGATGTTGAAGAGCTCGCCAGCGAAGCCGCCGATTGCGGTCGCGGCGAATCCGTCCCACTTGTCTGCGAGGGCAGCGAGCGCGAAATAGATCGCCGGGGCGAGGGTTATCTCGAAGAGGGGCGGAGGAAGAGGGAAGGAAATTATCGTGCAGACGGCGATGAGGGCAGAGAATACGGCGACGAACGCCAGCCTCACGCTCGCCGTGGGCTTGGTCTTGCCGGAGGTCTCTTCGTGGAACGCCGACTCGGCGTAGGTCCCCTGTATGCGCACGATGACTGCTCTCGGCAGGATTCTTATAAATGACCTGATAAGTGACTTATGACATGCACCCGCCCTGCGAGCTGATGGTCGACACCTTCCTGCCCTCGATGCGCGCCCTCGTCGCAAGGAGGCTGAAGGAGGACGGGCTCTCCCAGGGGAGGATCGCCAGCCTCCTCGGGCTGACCCAGGCCTCTGTGAGCGCGTACCTCTCGACGTCCGCCTCGAAGCAGACTGCGGCCTTGTCAAGCTTGGGCGTCACCGCCGAGGAGGCCGAGACCTACGCCGCGCTCTTGGCGGAGGACCTGAAGAACAACCCCACCTACGCGGTCGCGACTCTCTACTCAATCTGGAACAGGCTGCTCGGAGGCGGCGACGCCTGCGCTCGCCACCGGAGCCAGTACCCCTTCCTTGCCACCTGCGACGTCTGCATGAAGGTCTTCGGCCCCGAGAGGGGCCACAAGGAGGGCGCCGTGGAGCACGTGGAGGGCGCGCTCAGGTCGGTCGAGGGCTCGTCGCTCTTCGTCCACGTCATGCCGGAGGTCTCGGTCAACGTGGCCTACGCCCCGGAGGCGGCGAGGTCTGTCGAGGACGTGGTCGCGATCCCCGGGAGGATAGTGAGGGTCAGGGGCCAGGCGCGCACGTTCATGAGGCCGGAGTACGGCGCCTCAACCCACCTCGCCGCCATCCTCCTCGAGGTCGAGCGCAGGCACCCTCCTCTCCGGGCGGCGATGAACCTCAGGTACGACGGCAAGATGGCGAAGGTCCTGGGCAAGCTCAAGGTGCGGCAGCTCACGATGGGCCGCGTCTACCCAGCCGGCTCCCAGGACAAGGTCGTGGGAGCGCTTCGCGCCCGCCTGTCCGATGCGAAAGGCGCGGGCAGGTTCGAGGCCGTCGTGGACCTTGGGGGCGAGGGAGTGGAGCCGAGCCTCTATCTCTTCGCGGACGACGCGGTCAAGGTCGTGCGAAGGGCGCTGGAGATAGCGAGGGCGTACACGGCGTCAGGCTGAGCGGGCGGCTACCTGGAGCTTCTTCCCCTTCTGCTCGCGGGCCGCTATCGCCGCCTTCATGAACGCGAGGAACATCGGCTCAGGGTACTCGGGCCTGCTGCAGTACTCGGGGTGGTACTGGGTCCCCATGAAGAATGGGTGGTCCTTCAGCTCGAGGATCTCCGCGCGCCTCCCACCGTCGCTGAAGGCGGAGAATCGCATCCCCGCGCCTTCGAGCTTCTCCATGTACGACTGGTTGAGCTCGAACCTGTGTCTGTGCCTCCCCCTCACCGTCTTGCTCTGGTAGATGTCGTAGGCGGCGCTCGGCTTCTGGACCGAGATGTCGTGCCCGCCCAGCCTCATCGTCCCGCCCATGTTCGAGATCCCCTTTTGCTCAGGGAGGAGGTCTATCACCGGGTCGGGGGTCTGCGGCGCGAGCTCGGTCGAGTTGGCCTCCTTCAGGCCTAGCACGTTCCTCGCGAACGAGACGATTGATAGCTGGAAGCCGAAGCACAACCCGAGCAGCGGCTTTCGCGCCCGCCTCGCGTAGTCGGCAGTCCAGATCTTCCCTTCCGTCCCTCGCTTCCCGTAGCCCTGGGGCAGCACGACGCCGTCGGCCTCCTCGAGGACCTTGCGCGCCTGCTCCACGCGGCTGATGCCTTCGAAGTCCTCCGACTCTATCCACTTGATCTCCACCCCGACGCCGTTGGCCGCCGCTGCGTGCTTCAAGGCCAGGTTCACGCTGACGTAGCTGTCCATCAGCGTGACGTACTTGCCCACCATCGCGACTGTAACAGAGCGCCTCTGGCGCACGAACTTCGAGGCGACCTCGTTCCAGTCCAGAAGGTCGGTCCTCTTGACCTTGAGGCGGAGGTGGTCGACTAGCGGCTTCAGGACCCCTTCGCGGTACAAGGCCTCAGGGACCTGGTAGATCGAGTCTACGTCCGGGTTCGATATGACGCTCCCGACCGGGACGCTCGTGAACAGGGCGAGCTTCTCCTTGGCCTCGACCGGGAGTGGCCTCGTCCCTCTCACGACTATGAGGTCGGGCTGAATCCCGATGCGCCTCAGCTCCTGGACGCTGTGCTGGGTGGGCTTGGTCTTCATCTCGCCCACGGCCCCCATCTCCGGGGCGAGGGTGACGTGCACGAAGAGCGTGTTCTCCGTCCCGTCCTCCAGGCGCATCTGCCTGAACGCCTCGAGGAAGGGGAGGCTCTCGATGTCGCCCACGGTGCCGCCGCACTCGATTACCGCGACGCTCGCGCGGCTGTTGGCGGTCCGCTCCCTTATCCTCCGTTTTATCTCGTCGGTGACGTGTGGGATTATCTGGACGCACTTGCCAAGGTACTTCCCCTTCCTCTCGTCCTCGATGACCGCGTTGTAGACCTGCCCGGTCGTGATATTGTCCTCCTTGCTGAGGTCCTTGTTGAGGAACCTCTCGTAGTTCCCAAGGTCCATGTCGCACTCGCCGCCGTCGTCCGTGACGAAGACCTCGCCGTGCGCTATGGGGTTCATCGTCCCCGCATCGAAGTTGATGTAGGGGTCGACCTTCATGCAGGTCACCACGAGACCGGAGCGCTGGAGTAGTTTCGCGAGAGAAGAGGTGGTGATGCCCTTCCCTAGGCCCGACATCACCCCTCCAGTTACAAAGATGTACTTCGGCACATTCCACCTACCTTGAAGATGTATATTGGCTTTTTGTTCGCTAAGGACAGAGAGATCCGCATGGTTGCTCGAAGCTCGTAAGGCCTCCTACATCGGGCTCGGTCCTGCCTTCGCGCCGTGACGAAGGGGATGACACTTCTCCCAATGTCCTCGAGCGTGCCAAAACTGATAGCATAGGAATTGGTTTATATGGTCCTGGCCTCATGGTTTTCTGAGCAGTATCGTGCCCAAGAGTTTTGATGAACTTGAGAGCGAGATCCGGAATCTGAGGAACGAATTGGACAGACTTTCAATTGGAAGAGCTAAGACATCGGGGGATGAAAGCAAAGAATGGAAGGCTCGAGTGGCCTTGGCCGAGACCGC
>JBGPFY010000106.1:0-4222 GCA_041483615.1 Nitrososphaeria archaeon
GTCCAGGGGCTCGTCTACGGGTGCGGCAAGGGCGCCGTCCTGACGATGACTAAGATGCTCGCAAAGACGCTCGCTCCGAGAGTCAGGGTCAACTGCATGGTCCTCGGCTCGATAAAGACGGGCTGGCTGAAGTGGTTCGATGAGGAGCAGGTCAACGAGCTACGCTCGTGGATACCGATGAAGAGGTTCGGGGAGCCCATCGACGTGGCCAACCTCGCGGTGTTTCTCGCCAGCGGGGACTCCGGCTTCATGACGGGACAAGGGATAGTGCTCGACGGCGGAGAGGTGACGGACTAACTCTAATCCGCGGCCCGATAAAGTCCCCCTGCCTTGTCAATCTTCGAAAGAGCGACGTCAATCTCGTCGCTTTCGGAGATGGTGCCGTTCTTGACCACCTTGTCCCACAAGTCGATGTAGATTTCGAGGGCGTCCTTGATCTGGGGCGGCTTCCCCTTCTTCGTCACCCTGAGCTGCGCTACGTACTCTCCTACAAGCATCCTTGGCTTTCCGGGCATGTCTGGGCCTCCTACCGAGATAATGCGGCAGGGTAATTAATCGCTGCTAGGTCCTGGGCGGCCGATCCTCGCCTCCCTCCCGACGCCCGAGAGTATCGTCTTGTACCCCATGTGCGAGATGGCCCTCCTCACCTTGTCCTCGTCCTCGCGGCTCGTGTTGATGAAGACCGAGGGCCCGGTCTGCATCGAGAAGTATGCGTCGACGCTGTTCGACCGCAGCTCCCTGACCTTGGTTATGATTCTGATGGTATCAGGGCTCATTATCACGAGCCTGTTCGCGCCGGTCATCGTGATGCTGTGGAGCTCCAGGGTGTCCTGCTCCACCAGCTCCCCGACCTTCCGGAGGTCGCCGCCCTTTATCGCCCTCTCCATCTCCTCGCACCTCTTCGAGGCGGACTCGATGCGCGACTTGAAGAACGGCGAGGACTCGACCTCCCGGTGCGCATCCTCGGTCTTTACCGGGGAGGTGAGAGGCACTATCACCATCCTGAGAGGCAGGTCCCTCTCGTCGGCGAACTTCTCTGCGTATGTGTCCTCGTATCCTTCCCCAACGTGGAGCCTGGAATACCCCCCGACGACGGTCCTCGAGGCCGAGCCTGCGAACAGGCGGGCCACCTTCGAGAGCTCTGTGTAGTCGGGCTTGCTCGAGCTCAACGCGTGGAAGAGGGCGAGGGTCAGCGCCGCCCCGGCTGAGGAGGAGAATCCAAGACCCTTAGCGTCGAGTCGGGGAAAGTTCCCGGACTCGAGATGGAGGCCAAGAGCCTCGAAGGGCTTCCCCGCAAGCCGCTCGGAGACGTTCTGGAGGCGCCTGAGCGCGTCCTCGTTCTTCTTCCCCTCGACGAGGAGGTCGCCCTTGCCCTCTTTGGACTCCCGCGCGACCACCTGACTCCCGAGAGAAGTCGTATTCACCGAGATGCTGTCGTGGTATGGGATCCTGAGCTTCCAATCCTTGAGGCCGTGATACTTCACGAGCGCCTGCATCGTGTTGGCCGTCGACTTGAAGGGTGTCAAGCGTAGACTTCTATCCTGAGCAGGCCCGAAGCTTCCGGGGATTTCAAAGTTCTCACCAGGTCGCGGGGTATCTCCCTCGCCGAAGATTCCGCCCGGATGGCCAGTGTCCTCCCACAGACGAAGTCGCTCATCCTGATCACCATGTCGGTCGGGCTCTCGAACGAGAGGTCCTTGCTGCCCCTGGCGGCGAACGAAAACTCTCCGCCGGGTGTCACGATGGTCAATCTCACTCTCGCGCTGTCCGACCTGAGAGCCCTCTTCACCGAAGGTGACAGCTGGGCGACGCCCTTCGTGGCCCCTACCCCGATGATGCAGTCCCCTCTGAGGGTCAGGTGGGCTTCCGTGGTGATCTCGATCGTCCTTTCATGCATCGCCCTCACCATGGCGTGGCCCACAAATGGGACTTCCTCCGCCACGCAAGTTGTCTCCGACGAAGTCTTCATCCAAAACGACCTTTTCCATCGCCGCGCCAGCGAAATCCCTGACTAGCGGGTTGGCTGAGCCTGCACGGCCGCAGGCTGCGGGGCCATCGGCTGGAGGCCGTTGCAATGGCCGCACCTCTCGGCGCCTTCCATGACGGGCGTGGAGCAGAACAGGCAGAAGCGATACCCAGGCGGAGGCTCCACCTTGTCAGCCATCTCTCCAAGAAGGAAGCCCGCGACCAGAGCTACCACTCCGCCGGCGATAAGCGCGAGCCACGCGGTGCCGTCCAGAGTGACGAAGAGCACACCCCCCGTGAGGCTGATTATCCCACCGGAGACTACCAGGCTGGACCGCATGGGTCTCGCAGGGCCGTCGATGGGTTTATAGATTTTGGTGGGCGCTGGGCGGCTAGCCTTGGTCACGGAATACGAGCAGCTCCTCGGGGACATGCTCAAGGAGAGGAGGGAGAGACTCGAAGCGCTTAAGGTCGGCAAGGGGAGGAACAAGAAGAAGATAGATGTCCTCGTCTCGGAGATAGGGTTCGTCGAGGGCGAGCTGGAGCGTTACAGGCGAGGGATGACCCTCTTCAGATCAAAGGACCTCCCCAAGGTCGGGCGCTGGGGAAGGCTGGAGGCCTCCCAGCACGGCGAGGCAGAACCCCAATCTCAAGGGCCTTAAATAACGAAAACCTCGTTGAGGAAAAACAACGAATGGAACGCCCTCTTTCCAGCGTCATGATCGCCGAGGCCTATGGGACCTTCCTGCTGACATTCGTCGGCGCGACTTCGATAACCATCGCGAACGACGCGACCCTTTTCGCGGCCGGCCCCACGCTCGGCTTGGGCTTCGTCGGGCTGGCCCATGGGCTCGCGCTTCTCGCAGGCATCGCCTCGGTGGGGAGCATCTCCGGCGGGTACTTCAACCCGGCCGTGACCATCTCGGTCTTCGCCTCGGGGAGGCTGCCCCAGAGCAGGGTCCCGGCTTACATCGTCGCACAGTTCGCGGGCGCGATCGTCGCCGCCGTGGTCGAGCTGGCGATAGTCGGGATGACAGCCGCCTCTCTCCCGGGCGTCGACCTCGGGAGCACCACCCCCAACAACTCTCTCCCGACGCCCGTGTTCTCCTCCGTCCTCGCCGAGATTGTAGGCACGATGATACTGGCGATGACCGTGCTCGGGTCCACCGACAAGGACTCCGCGGGCATCTCGTGGAGCAGCTCAAGCATTGGCCTCGTCTTGGCAGCCGTCATCTGGGCGCTGGGGGCAGTATCCGGCGCCTCCCTCAACCCCGCCAGGAGCTTCGGGCCCGCCTTGGTCTCGCTCATCTTCGACACGGGGCCGATGTCCTATTATTGGATCTATGTCGTAGGTCCCATACTGGGGGGCCTCCTTGCGGCGCAACTTTACAGGATGATTTTCAAACGGGGGTAACAACATGAAGTCCCAGCCTAGGCTGAACCGTGAGCGGGCAAAGGAGCTCCTCGCCGAGGTGGACCTGCTCGTCTCGCGGGGGCAACAGCCCGTCGCCTTGAGGAAGAGCATCGTCCAGCTCCTGAACCTGGAGCCTACCTACAACTGGGTGGGCCTCTACTTGCTCAAGGGCGGAGAGCTGCGCCTTGACGCCTGGAGCGGACCGGCCCCTACGACGCACACCACGATCGCGCTGGGCAAGGGGGTCTGCGGGTTCGTCGCCAAGTCAGGACGCACAGAGATAGTCTCGGACGTCTCCAAGGACCCGAGATATCTGCAGTGCTTCGCCAGCACCCGGTCGGAGGTTGCCGTGCCAATCGCGCACGAAGGAAGGGTCGTCGCGGAGCTGGACATCGACGGGGACATCGTCAACGCCCACTCCTCGGTCGACAGGGAGTTCCTTGAAGCCCTCGCCATGAAGATCTCGAAGTTCTGTGTCTGAGCATCGGCCAACTTTGCCGCTCCTCACGCAGCTGGAGGCTGGCGCTACTTGACCTTCGCTCTTCGCGCGTAGAGGAGGAAAGCCAGCCCTGCGACGATGAGGACGACGGAAAGAAACCGAAAGGCCGGACCGAATCCTCCCAGGAACGCCACGAGGGTGCCCACGGACACCGCCGCCAGGCCGTAGCCCACGTGCTCCACCGCGTGGTTCGTCCCCATTATCGCGGCCCGGTTTGAGGGATGGCTCGCCTCCGCCAGAATCACGAGTTGGCTGACGCGGACCATGCCGACCGAGAGCCCGAAGGCCACCGAGGCGATTAGGAACGTCGGGAGCGTCGCCGTGAAGAATACGAGAGCAAGCGA
>JBGPFY010000107.1:0-4213 GCA_041483615.1 Nitrososphaeria archaeon
AGCCCCCTCTGGACGATTGCGTCAAGCTCCGTCTCGTTCCTCGCGACTCCTCCTCCTCTCCCGCCGAGGGTGTACGCGACCCTCATTATCACAGGGTAGCCTATCTCCTTGACAACGGTGTGCGCCTCCTGGAGTGAGTAGGCGGGCCTGCTCCTGGGGCAGGCTATCCCTATTTCGAGCATCGCCTCTTTGAAGAGCTCGCGGTCCTCGGTGACCTCGATTCCTCTGATCTGGGTGCCCAGCACCCTCACTCCGTACTTCGCGAGCGCGCCTTCCCTCGAGAGCCCCACGCCGCAGTTGAGGGCCGTCTGCCCTCCGAACCCGAGGAGGATCGCGTCGGGCCGTTCCTTCTCTATTACGTCCGTGACGAACGCAGGGTTGACCGGGAGGAAGTGAATCTTGTCCGCCATCCTCTCGTCGGTCTGGATGGTCGCGATGTTGGGGTTAACGAGGATTGATCGAATCCCCTCCTCCCGCAGGGCCTTGAGGCATTGGCTGCCGGAGTAGTCGAATTAGCGGCCGCCTCTTCAGCGGCTTTCGCCTGCTTCTCCGATCTTTATTGCCCCGCTGCCCAATACTAGCGCTTTCTTCACGCTTTCATGCTTCGAACTTTCTCACCTGCCACGGCCTTCTTCTGTGCGACGACCATCTCCGCGAACTTGTCGAAGACGAACTCGGTGTCATAGGGCCCGGGCGCGGCCTCAGGATGGAATTGGACTGCGATGCACGGTTTGGTCCCGTGGATCAAGCCCTCTACGCTCCTGTCGTCTCCGTTGATGAACCAGGGCTTCAGGTCGGTCTTCGAAAGGGTCTTGGAATCCACGGCGTAGCCGTGATTCTGGCTTGTGACGTAACCCCGACCAGAGACGAGGTCGACGACCGGCTTGTTCTGTCCCCGATGACCGTACTTGAGCTTGTAGGTCTCAGCCCCCTGCGACATCCCCAGCATCTGCTCCCCGAGGCATATCCCGAGAACCGGGACCTCCGAGTCGACCAGCCTCGCAGTTGTCTTGACAGTGTCGACACAGAGGCGCGGGTCCCCCGGACCATTGCTAACGATGACACCCGCGGGGTCGTGTTTCATCACGTCCGCGTACGAGGAGTCGAAAGGCATTCTCACGACGGCGTACCCTCTTCCGAGCATGTTCCTGATGATGCTCTCTTTCACGCCGCAGTCGATCAAGGCTATCTTCCGCTCGGAGACACCATAGGTCTCGGCCTCTTGCACGGAGACGCGCTTGACGAAATCCACGGAGTCGTACCTTGCGGCCTTCTCCAGGAGCCTCCTGAGGTCCCTCCTGCTCGCCACCTCTGGCCCGGCAGCGAGCGCGCACATCATTACGCCCCGTTCCCTAATGGTCGACACAAGAGCGCGCGTATCAACGCCTTCGATCCCGGGGATGCCCTGGTCGGACATCCAGCTCGACAGGCTCTGCACAGAAGCCCAGTGGCTCGGCTTCTGGCAGTATTCCTGCACGACCAACGCGGTCACCTTGATGCCGCCAGATTCGAAGTATCTGGGGAGCCCGAAGACGTCCTTCTCCTCCTCGCTCGGGACGCCGTAGTTGCCGATCAAGGGATACGTGAAGCAGAGGACCTGGCCCGAGTACGAGGGGTCGGTCATGGACTCGGGGTAGCCGACCATTCCTGTGTTGAAGACGAGCTCGCCCACTACGGTCGTCTCTGCGCCAAAACCCTTCCCGAAGAAGAGCGTCCCGTCTTCAAGAAGCAGAACGGCGGGCCTGCTCCCCTCTGGTTTTTCCATCACGTCTCTTAAAGGAGAAAAAAGCCGCCTGGTCCTTTTTTAAACTCTTTGACCAAATTCGGAGCATGCGTGCAAAATCATGGCCGATTACCAGATTCACGCTCGCCCGCTCGTCTCGATTCTCTTCCGCTCCTCCGAGATGAGGTCGGTTAGCGAAGTGAAGGCCTTCCCGACCTCCTTCATCTTCACGACGATGATGGTGTCGGTGTGGCAGCTCACGGTGTCTTCGATGTTGACGTGCCTTCTCGCGATCTGGTTGTAAAAGTTGATGAGGCATCCCGGAGTGTTTGTGATCTCCTGCGGGCTTTGGACGATTATCGCCGCGTAGTCGTCACCTTCCTCGAGTATTCCAGAGTCGGAGAGCTTGCTTTTCACCTTCTTGTGCAGCTTCTGGTCGAATATCAGCGTAATCGAGGATATGCTCACGGAGACGTGCAGGAAGTCTTGCTGGTGGCTGGCGATCAGGGAGCTGACCGCCTCGAGGGCTTTCCTCGTCTTCTCCACCGAGATCTTGGAAACGTTGGTCCTCACGTTCACCACGCTGTCGGCTATTATCGCCCTGATCTCACCAGAGGCCGGCGAGTAGGTCCCCTTCAGACGCTTCAGTGAGGTAATCACGCTCTCGACGTTGACGTCCTTTCCGAGCCTCTCCTTGATCCTCGGCTGAAGCATCCTGGAGATGGCGCTTATGTTGGCGTAGTCTCTTGAGAGTGCGTCCTGAATGGAGAGGTCGTAGCTGATTTCCTCTCTCACTGCCGCGATTATGGCGCCCGGGGTGACCGATTTCGTGTCAAGAGCCTCCTGTTTTGGGACGCTGCTGGCCAAAATCTATAAAAGGATTTCAGCGAGGGTCCGAAAAAACATAGTTGAAGCAGAAGATCGTGTTGGCCTATTCTGGGGGGCTGGACACTTCCGTCTCGATAAAGTGGCTCCAGGAAAAGTTCCACGCCGATGTCATCACCCTGACGCTCAACCTTGGACAGCGGGAGGACTTCCAAGAGATAGAGGAAAGGGCATACTCTACGGGGGCCGTCAAGCACTTCCAGCTAGACGTGAGACAAGAGTTCATCACAGGCTACGTTCACCCCTCGATAAAGGCGAACGGGATGTATCAGGGGAAATACCCTCTCGCTACTGCGCTCGGTCGTCCGCTCATCGCAACGAAGCTCGTCGAGGTGGCCGAGAAGGAGGGCGCGTACGCCGTAGCCCACGGTTGCACCGGAAAGGGCAACGACCAGGTGCGGATGGACGTGACGGTGCGCTCCCTCAACCCGAGCATCAAAGTTATCGCGCCTGTCCGAGAGTGGAACATGACTAGGGACATGGAGATCGATTACGCCAAGGAGCACGGGATCAGGATCCAGCCTTCAAAGTCAATCTTCAGCACCGACCAGAACCTCTGGGGACGGTCGATCGAGAGCGGGCCTCTGGAGGACCCTGAGACCGAGCCACCGACAAGCGCCTTCGAATGGGTATCCACGGTCGAGGCCGCGCCGACCGCCCCAGGGTACCTAGAGCTAGGCTTCGACCGGGGGATACCGGTCTCCGTAGACGGGCACAAGTTGGACGACATCACCCTCATACGGCAGGTGAGCGACTTCGCTGGCAAGCATGCCTACGGCATAGTGGACCACATCGAGGACCGCCTCGTCGGGATAAAGTCAAGGGAGGTATACGAGTGCCCAGGAGCCCTCGCGATCATAGAGGCCCATAGGGACCTGGAGCAGCTCGTCCTGACGCGGAATGAGCTCGCCTTCAAGGCGGGCGTGGAGAGGGAGTGGTCCTGGCTCGTCTACTCCGGCCTATGGATGGAGCCTCTGCGCTACGCCCTCGACGGCTTCATCGAGATCACGCAGCGGAGGGTATCAGGCAAGGTCAAGCTCAAGTTCCACAAGGGGAGCATGAGGGTCGTGGGGAGATCCTCGCCGAACTCCCTTTACAGCTTGAAGCTCTCTACCTACTCGAAAGAATCGACATTCGACCAAAACTCGGCAGTGGGCTTCATCGAGCTCTGGGGCCTTCAATCTCGCACAGCGGCGAACGCCATCTCGCCGGCAACGAAGGGGAATGATGGGAGGACGCACCGTGAAAAACATACTGAGAGGAAGCAGAATCAAGCGCTCAAGTAAGAAGGCAAGCGACTTCACCTCCTCGGTGAGCTTCGATGGCCCGCTGAGCCGGCACGTGGTGGCGATCAACATGGCCCACATGCTCTCGCTGGTTCGCTCGCGGGAGTTGGGGAACAAGGTGGTGGCGCAGTGTCTCAGCTTCCTTGACCGGCTCCCCGACCACATGAAGGTCGACCCATCCACGGAGGACGTGCACCATTGGCTGGAGCAGAAGGCCGTGGCCTCGATCGGGATGGACGCCGCAGGCTTCCTCAACCTCGGGAAGAGCCGGAACGACCAGGTCGCGACCGCCCTGCGTATGGAGACCCGAGACCGGGTG
>JBGPFY010000108.1:0-4207 GCA_041483615.1 Nitrososphaeria archaeon
ACGCCACACGTCGCAAGAGAGATCGCGGCTATGATAAAGAGCGAAGTCAACTTCGCCGGCCTGAAGGACAAGAACGCCACGGTCGTCCAATACATCAGCGCCAGGAGCACAAGGGCCTCGGCTCCCGTTGATCTTCGAGGAAGGAAGTTCGAGGCGAAGCTGGTTGGCTTTTCGAGGCCCATTACCCGGGCGATGCTGACAGGCAACAGGTTCAGGATCCTCGTGGAGACCTCGGAAGAAATCGGTGCGGACATCGAGAAGTGTTTCGAGGCGTGCAAGGAGCGGCGTCTCGCGAACTTCTTCGGCTACCAGAGGTTCGGATTGAAGGGAGGCGTGAACCGCAAGGCGGGGAAGGCCATAGTCGAGAAGGACTTCTCCCGGGCCGTGATGTTGATCCTCGCCGAGCCCAGGGACGGAGAGGGCGAGGATGCAAAGGAGGCCAGGAGGCTCTGCATAGAGGGGAGGTACGAGGATGCGGTTATGCTGTTTTCGGCGCGCCAAGACCTGGAGAGGAGCGTCGCTTCACACCTCTCCCGCAAGGCCGACGACCACATCGGCGCCCTCCGGAGGATTCCCATCCCGATTCGGCGGCTGCTGGTGAACTCATATCAGGGGTATCTCTTCAACCTCACTTTGAGCCGCGCGGTCGCCGAGGAGATCGACGTCTCTTCCCCGCTGTCAGGGGACAACTGGGCGCGCCTCAAGGAGGAAGGGCTCACGGTGGGGAGGGTGCACGGCGTGAGGGAAGAGGTCCCGAAGGAGGACGTGGCGGTCCCCCTCATCCAGATAGCGGGGTACGCCTACAGGAACTACGGCTCGAGGTTCGACCAGATTCTCACGAAGGTCATCGAGGAGGAGCGCATTTCTCCGGGCTCCTTCTACATCAAGGAAGCCGAGGAGATGAGCAGCGAGGGAGGCTTCAGGCCGGCACCCCTCCTCTGCAGCGATCTCTCCTACAAGAGGGAGGAGAGGGGGTTCGTCTTGGAGTTCTCGTTGGGGAAGGGTGAGTATGCGACGGTCCTATTGAGGGAGGTGTTGAAGCCCGAGCAACCGCAGCTTGCGGGATTCTGAGCCTAGGAGACGAGACCGATTCTGCGTCTGTAGTCGTAGTCCTTCTTTATCGCCGGGTGTATAGGGTCGATCATCACGCACTCGAACCACCTGTGCTTGCCGTCTACCCAAAGCTCGTAGGAGCCGAGCAGCTTGAGGTTCGCGTGCCTCTCCCGGACACGCCTCTCGGCCACCTTCTGGAGGGGCTCGTCCGACTTCATCCTCAGGACGCCCAGGTGCTTCGGCCTGCGGCCCGATGTGGGGCGCGGCCGCCTCATGCCACCGGCTGCGATCCTTATCCTGATTACCACGACGCCTTCTTTTGCCTTGTATCCGAGCATCCTCGCCTTGTTGAGGCGCGAAGGGCGCTCGATGCGCTCCATGGTCGGGCCTCGCCTGAGCTCGATAGCCCTCTGGAGGATATCACCAGATTTCTCCTTGAAGACCTTCTGCCAGGTCTCTCCTATCTGTCGGTACAAAGCAAGCGTTGCCCCGTTTTGAAAGTGGAAGATAAGTCTTCGCTATTGTCGTCCCGCGAAGAACTGGTTCAACTTCGCGCCCACGATGGTTATCGCCATTGTCTGTGCGTCCTTGGTCTGCCCCCCGATGTGTGGGGTCATTATTAGGTTCGGGGCCGTGGCCATCTCTACGCTGGGCGGCTCTCTTTCGAAGACGTCGAGCGCGGCACCGCCTATCTCTCCGGCCATCAGAGCTCTCGCAAGCGCGGCCTCGTCTATGACTTCCCCGCGAGAGGTGTTGATGAGGAACGAGTTCTTCTTCATCAGAGAGATTCTCCGCGGGTCGACCATGTGCCTGGTCTCGGTCGTTAGCGGGACGTGCAAGGTGATGAAATCGGCGGATGCGAAAAGAGAATCTAGGTCCACCATCCTGCAGCCGAGAGAAGCCAAAGTCTCCTGAGACACCTCGATGACGTCGTAGCCGAGGAGCGACATTCCGAGGGCCCGAGCGATTTCGGCGACTCGCCTCCCGATGCGGCCCATCCCGGCTATGCCGAGGGTCTTCCCCTTGAGCTCCGCTCCGACGAAAAGCTCCTTCTCCCATCGACCGGCCTTCATCGAAGCATCTGCCGCAGGGATGCTCCGCGCGAGAGCGAGCATCAGCCCCACTACATGCTCTGCGACTGCCTCCACCAGTGCCTCGGGGCTGTTCACGACCTCAACTCCCCTGGCGTTCGCGGCCCGAAGGTCTATGTTGTCGAGCCCGGTCCCCGGCCTTCCGACAATCTTCAAGCGCTTCGCGCGGGCAATCACCTCAGCGTCCACCTTGGTCCGGCTCCGGACGACTAGGGCGTCGTAGTTCCCGACCTTGGCGAGCAGGTCCTCCTTCGTTATCTTGGGCTCGTAATCGACCTCGAACGCGTCGGTGAGTCCAAGGGCGACGACGTCCAGCGCGTCGCAGACCAGGACCTTGCGCTTGGGCAAGTCAGGCTCCTTCGGCTTCGAGGACTTTTCCTGCTGTTAAGGCTATTGGAGAAACTTCGTAGCTGGAGCCCGGAGAATATGGTGACTCAATGTGGACGAGCTGCTCCACGGTGAGCCCAAGGGAGACAATGATTGAAGCCGCGCTCGAGAGCGAGGACGCGCGCCAGCCCGCGACCTGGACGCCGTAGACCTGATGGGTCTCCTTGTCGAAGACTAGGGACACGAGCGTCTCCCGCCTCTCCCTCTCCCCGCCGAAGTGCGCGTCCTTGCACTCACCGTTCTCGGTCGCCGCGTCGAGCCCCATGGCCAAAGCCTCCGCCTCGTTCAGCCCTGCCGAGCAGAACTCGAGCCCGAAGTAGGTCTGTTCGACGGCCCACGAGGGGGCCGCCGAAGACTTTCCTCCCGCCGCATTGATCCCTGCCACTTCCCCTCCGATTCGGCTCGTCGAGAAGAGGCGCGCGGGGACGGAGCCAGACTTGAACTTTATTTCGGCCGAGTCGCCGGCGGCGAAGACGCCTCGGAGGTTCGTCGACATCGAGGCGTCCACCAAGAGCCCCCCGTCTCGCCCCTTCTCGCAGTCTACGGCTGGGACGACGGGGACGCTCCTCGGGATCACCACAACGCCGTCGCAGGTCCGGACCGAACCGCCTGAGGCCACCGCCTCCGCTCTTTGCACCCCCAGGACCGAATCGACCGAGTCGTCGATGAGCGTGACGACGCCCTTCTTGCTCCTGAGGGAGACCGCGCGCCGTATCGCCGTCGCGACGGCTTCTGAGAACTGATGCGAGAGGCCTTCCTTCCCGCAGTAGACCAAGACGCGCTTCCCCCTGTTCGTCAGGATTTCGCCGAGCCTCAGGGCGAGAGGGATGGGACCCGAAACGGCGATCGTCTGCAGGGAATCCAACCCGTCCGACAGGTTGAGGTAGTCGGCAGGCCATCTGAGGACATGGACGTTCGGCTTTGAAAGCCCCCTCAGCTGCGGAAGTTGGCTGGTCGCCCCTGTGCAGATTACGAGAGAATCGTACCTGATCCTCGTCTGCCGACGGTCGTCATCGCTGGGTCGTGAGGAAGACGGTGCGACCACGACCGTCCTCTTTCTGTG
The DNA here is from genome assembly GCA_041483615.1 of Nitrososphaeria archaeon. Classification (GTDB taxonomy): domain Archaea; phylum Thermoproteota; class Nitrososphaeria; order Nitrososphaerales; family Gagatemarchaeaceae; genus Gagatemarchaeum. The sequence goes on from JBGPFY010000108.1 coordinate 3,595, forward strand.
CTGAACGGAGATGGCGGTCTCGCCGGTTCTCGCCTCTACGCCCGCCTTTGAGAGCGAGGCGGCCTGAGGGAGAATGAGGTCGTCTTCCGTCCAGCCTTCGGATAACAAGAAGGGCATCAATGCCTTTGACAGGCCGACCCTGCCTGAGGACTCGACTATTGTCGTCTTGGCGCCATACCGAGCTGCCGCCAAGGCGGCGGAGAGGCCTGCCACGCCACCCCCCACCACGACGACCTCGGGCATCGGTCACCGGGAGGGCCTGCTCGACGTAAAGGGTTTGTCCTAGGATGACTTTTTACCTGATGAGATGAGATGCCAAGAGGTTACCATTTCATGTCGGCCCCGCTCGGTTACGTCTTCTGGCATTGGCCGCTCCCTGGGATTAGCCAGAGGAGATACGAGAGAAAGCTCGTGGCCTTCCAGGACTCTCTCAAGGCGAATGGACCAGAAGGGCTCGTCGACGTCCTCAGCTTCCGCGTCCAAGGCTTGCCTTGGGCGAATGCTCGCTCCAGCAGTTGCGAAGACTGGTATGTTGTCAGGGACTTCGCCGCGATGGGGGCGCTCAACGACGCTGCAGTTTCGGACGCCAACAGGGAGGCTCACGGCGAAGTCG
>JBGPFY010000109.1:0-4138 GCA_041483615.1 Nitrososphaeria archaeon
CTTCAGCTTCAAGTCCGTTGAGGGCTATGGTCAGTCGGAAGGCGAGGTGGAGATACAAAAGCTCCGAAGGGTTCTGCCAAAGTCCAAGACGTTCAGGCACGTGATCCAGTCCGATGGCCTCGTAGTGGAGACCACGGCAAGGATCGGCTAGGTCAGCCCCAGAAACCTTCCCTCGTTCCCCTCGACACTGTTTCATGAATTGATTTTGGGAGTGCTTCTCATGGCTTCCATGTCTCCGGTTCGCCTCAATTCGAGGAGTCTGTTGTTCATCGCCATCGGCCTGGTCCTCCTCGCCGCCGCGGCGGTCCTCATGGCGGACGCGTTCGGCAACCCTGGAACGGCCTCGGCCGGGGTCGTCAGCTCCGCTCTTGCTTGTGACCGGGTCTGCCCTTAGGCCTGAGCGCAACAATCATTGTTACAGACACGACATCGAGCCGTTTGGCGCATTGTTGCACGACACCCGTTCTAATCGGGTCTGCTTCTACTAATGCGCTAGAATGCAATCATTCCAGCACGCACGGCAAGCGCACGAGGACGCCCAGCAAGGAGTAGCGCCTCCCGGACAGGTGGCACCGCCAAAGCCATCCCACGCTAAGAACAGGGGCAGGATCGACGTGATGGCGGACGTCCTCAACTGCTGCAGATCTCCGTCCAGCAAGAGCCACATCATGCTCTTCGCGAACGTCAACAGCATAGTCGCGACTAGGATGATCGAGGGGCTAACGGAGACAGGTCTCCTCGACTCTGTCCATGAGGAAGGCAGCGTCGTATACCTCGCCACCCCGAAAGGGACGGGTTTCGTCGCGAAGTACCTCGAGCTGCAGCGCCTAATCTCGCCCGAGCTCGTCCCGGTCGAGTCAAAGATGAATAACCCGAATCGACTCAACAGTCTAAACTTTTGAACTCTCGCGGAGAAGTCCGCGATACGCGGTCGGGGCCGCATGTACCCGGAGCTATACCCCGAGCTGGAGGGAAGAAGCAGGAAGCTGAGGGGATTCGCGCTCTCGTTGGCGGGCAGCTTCTTGTTCATGGTGACAACCTTGGTCACCGTCGCCATATCGTCCCAATGGCTCTACCTCGCGATTTCCGCGCTCTCTCTCGGCGCCGTCGGACTGATTTACGCGGCCCACAGGACCAGTTCCCTCCTCAGACAGATCACGCTTCTCATTGCGGCGAGCGGGACTCTTGCCACCGAAACAGGAGTGGTCGGGATCCTGTTTCCTGCCCCGGCGGCCGCTGCCTGCGCTGTCCTCACCCTTGGGGGTCTTCTTGTCGCGGCGAGGGGCATCCACGACGTCGAATTCATGGCCTCCCACGACCCCCTTCCCGCGAAGAGGAGGGAGATCACGCTGGAGCAGCAGGCAGGGGGCGAGTGAGACGGCCCAGGAATCTCTCGAGACGCCAAAGGTCGCGGCCAACGTATTCGTCTACTACGAGGGGCACCTCTCTGCATACCCCAATATCATGGTCGGGAAGCTCATACTGAACTCAAGGTATCTCATCTTCCACATCTACGAACCCCGCTACACCGGAGTACTACAGACCGCAAGGCTGAACTCCACCGGGAGGGTGGTATCGATCCCCCTCACCAAGGTCGTCGATGTGACCGTCGAGTCGGGGACTCGGGCGCGTAGGAGCCGCCCGAACTGGAAGAGCAAGGAGGACTTTGAGAGGAAGAGCTCAGGCGAGCGCGCGATAAACACCCACCCTGGGTTCCTCGACGACTCGGAGAGCTACTCGAGGGTCATGCTCACAGTCGAGACTGAGGGCGGCGTGGAGATCGCCAGCTTCGAGGTCCAGAACCCACAAGCCTGGGAGCGGTCGCTCAAGAACCACATCGCAAAGAGCGCGAGCTAGGCCTTGTCCTACGTGACCCTGGGGATCAAGGGCGTCGACACCCTGTTCGACGGGAAGGGGGTGCCCAAGGGGTCCTCGGTGCTGTTGCTGGGCGCGCCCGGGAGCGGGAAGACCATCTTCTGCCTGCAATACCTGCAATCGGGGGTATCTGCGGGGGAGAACGGTGTGTACCTCTCGATGGACGAGGATCCCGACAGGCTGCTTGCAAACGCGAAGCAAATGGGCGTCGACCTGGCGAAACCGGTAAAGGAAGGCAAGCTCGCAATCGTCGATGCCTCTCCAATCAGGCTACTACCCGCGAAGATCAAGCTAGGCGGGGCTGAGGTGGGCGGCCACGAGTTCGCTCTCTCGACGATGATTTCTTCGCTCACCGACGCGGTAAAGAAGGTGAACGCGACCCGCCTCGTCATCGACCCCATCTCTACGCTAATAGTGCACTTTAGCGACGCATACACAAGGCGCATCGCCTTCCTCGACCTAATCGCGGCTGCCTCAAAGACGAAATGCACGACGATATTCGTGGACGAGCTCAACGACGCCCAGCTCCAGCGCCCGCACGTATTCGAGGAGTTCCTGACGCAAGGGGTCGTCGTCCTCTCAAAGATCCTCACCGGCTCGACCTTCACCCGGGTATTCAGCATAGAGAAGATGCGCGGAGTGGCGCACGACACCCAACCCCACCCCTACCGCATCACAGAGCACGGGATTGAAGTCTTCCCGAGCGAACAGATATTCTAGCGTCCTTCGTTAGTTGTGGGACAAACCTTCCGCTTTCGCTCGCCATAGAAAAAATACCGCTGGTGGCAATGCTAGCACGAAGGCTCCGCCCAAAACAAGAGGCAATGATTCCACAAATAGTATTGCCGAGCTTATCGCCAAGAGAATCGGGCGCATTCTGAGCACTCCCACTACACCCAGCACACCTCCGAGAAGGATTCCGCCCTGAATGATTGTCAGTCTGAGTAGCATTTGAGGGATTGTTTCAGATGTTGCTCCGGCAGACGTACAGGGACCTCCTGATGAGACCACAATCCTACCGCCGTTGACTGCTCCCCAGGTAAAGCAGGGATTAACTAGGTTAATCGCATCACTTGCCAAGGATACGACTGCGAGGATCCCAATCGGCAGTATCACGGCCAGTGCAAATAGGACGAATTGGTTTCTCTTTGAGAGTCCATGCATGAGACTGTTTTTCATCACGCAGACTAAATGGATTTCGCCCGGTCCCCAGTCAACCCTTCTTAATAACCGCGGGACATCCACCGGTGGACTCGATGAAGCGCCTCCCATTAGGCGTCCCCGACATGGACCAGATGATGCTCGGGGGCATTCCCGTCGGCTCGCTTTGCCTTGTCCTCGGTCCGCCCGGAGCTGGAAAGAGCATCCTAAGCAAGCGCTTCCTTTACACCGGCGTGGAGCAGAAGAAAAAGAGCTTCCTCGTGGCAACGAGCGAGGGGGAGGACAGGGCGCTGGAGACCATGCAGCTCTTCGACTGGAACCGCGGGGTCGAGAAGTTCCTGCACTTCTTGGACTGCTACTCCTGGAAGTCCGGCAAGTCCAAGTCAAAGTACTCGGCGAGTCTCACGTCTCTCACCGACGTCTCTGTCGGCATAACCTCGATTATCGATGACGCCGGCGTTCAGGAGGAGGACGAGTCGAGAATCGTGATAGACTCCTTCACCGACGTCATCAACTATGGCGGCGCCGATAGGGCGCTGAGGCTGCTCGACAGTGTCCATACCAAGCTCCAGACCAGGGGGGTGACAGGACTTGTGCTCCTCGAAGAAGGTGTGCACGACGAGAAGACGGTGAAATCCGTAGAGTACGCCACTGACGGGACGATCAGGATGAAATTCTCGGAGCAGGGGAGGTTCATGATGGTCAGCAGGCTCGCCGCCACACCCCTCTCCCCGAAATGGATGGCCTTCACGATAGGAAAGTGAGAGGAAGCGGGAGGCCTCGCTTGAGGCGAATCCCGCTACTTGTGTGTGACGACCGCGGCGGCTGTCCCTGTGAATCCGAGGGCGGGTGGCGTGGGAGGTGGAGAGCCCCAAGAGATCTGGTAGGACCCGACCACTGAGGTGGCCTTATTCGAGAGCGAGAATGTGCCCTGCGAAGTGAACCCGGTCAGCGTGCATGTACCGGGGAAGCCGGTGATGTAGGAGCAATCGATAGTGTTGCTCGTCGGGATGACCGAACTTCCCTGGAATTTTCCTGACACGTCAAGGGAGGGTACGCCTGTGCCTGCGAACGTCATGGTCCCTTTCTCCGTCTCGGTGCC
>JBGPFY010000110.1:0-4128 GCA_041483615.1 Nitrososphaeria archaeon
TACGTCAACGTCGCGAAGAGACTGCAGGAGGAGACCCCGAACTCCTTCATGCCGAACCAGTACCAGAACCCTGCCAACCCGAAGGCACACTACGCGACGACCGGCCCGGAGATCTGGCGTCAGACCAAGGGGAAGGTTGACGCGCTGGTGGCGGGGGTCGGGACTGGAGGGACCATTTCCGGCGCCGGAAAATACCTGAAGCAGAAGAGAAGGGCGCTTCTCGTGGTGGGCGTCGAGCCCGAAGGGTCGATCTACGGGAACCTCAAGGAGGGGAGGAACGACCCGCTTCACCCGTACCTCGTGGAAGGCATAGGTGAAGACTTCGTCCCTGGGACGTACGACGAGAGCGTCGTCGACGAGATAATCAGGGTCAGCGACGCCAAGAGCATCTCCACCGCGCGGCGGCTCGCGGTCGAGGAGGGGATCTTCGCCGGCGGGTCGTCAGGGAGCGCCGTGGCGGGCGCCCTCGAATTGGCCGCCAAACGACCCCGCCTGAAACTCATCGTCGTCATCATACCAGACTCGGGCAGGAACTACCTGAGCAAGATATACAACCCGCTCTGGCTCAAGGAGCACGGGCTCTCGCAAGATTAAAGTCACGCAACTTGGCGCGGCCTCCCATGCGCTTTGACACTCGTGCCGTCCATGTCGGCAACGAACCTGACGAGCTTACCGGCGCGGTTACCCCGCCCATCTACACGTCCTCCACATTCGCCCAGTCGAAGATCGGGAAGACGAAGGGGTACGAATACTCCAGGACGGGAAACCCTACGAGGGAGAGGCTGGAGAGGGCGGTCGCCGACTTGGAAGGAGGAAAGTTCGGGCTCGCCTTCGCCTCTGGGCTCGCCGGGGAGACGGCGGTGGCCGGGCTCCTTCAGAAGGGGGATCACGTCATCATCTGCAACGACGTCTACGGCGGGACGTTCAGGCTCTTCAATCAGGTATTCAGGAACTTCGGGGTCTCCTTCGACAGGGTCGACGCGACCAGCACCGACAACCTCGATCGTGCAATCAAACCCAGCACGAAGATGGTGTGGATGGAGTCCCCGACCAACCCGCTCATGCTCGTCCTGGACATCAGGGCGATAGCAAAAGTCGTGAACAACCACGACCTGACTTTGACCGTCGACAACACCTTCGCCTCTCCCTGCCTGCAGAACCCCCTCAAGCTTGGCGCAACCCTCGTCGTCCACAGCACGACCAAGTACATCGGCGGCCACAGCGACCTGGTAGGGGGCGCCGTGGTCACTTCGAGCCGCCGGCTTTTCGAGAAGCTGAAGTTCCTTCAGAACGCGACCGGCTCCGTTCCGGGGCCGTTCGACTGCTACCTTGCGCTCAGAGGCCTCCGGACCATCCACCTCCGGATGGAGAGGCACTCCAAGAACGCTGCCGCAATCGCCGAACTGCTGTCCGCCGACACGCGCGTCAAGGAGGTCTACTACCCGTTCCTGAAGCGATCTCCCTGGTACAAGCTCGCGAGGAGGCAGATGTCAGCCGGCGGAGGGATGGTCTCGTTCAGGATAAAGGGGGGCTACGGCGCTGCATCGAAGTTCCTTGAGTCGCTGAAGGTCTTCACGCTCGGCGAGAGCCTCGGGGGTGTCGAGTCCCTAGCCGAGCACCCGGCGAGGATGACTCACTCCTCCTTACCGGCCGAGGAAAGGAGGAGACTGGGGATAACCGACGACCTCATTCGCCTCTCTGTCGGGATAGAGGACCCGAATGACCTCGTCGAGGACGTAAAGGGCGCGCTCAAGGCTTCGTCGCCTCGCTCTTCCTGATGCGCCATAGCAGGAAGAACGTGAACAAGGCGGCCGCCAAGAAGATCACGCTCCCGACGTAAAGAATCGTTGAGAGGCCGCCGAGGAGGGAGGCGAGCCCAGCCAGCAACTCTCCCAAGGCGATCCCGAGGCTCAGCATCAAGCTGTAGAGCCCCATGGTCGCCCCCTTCCTCCCTTCTCTGGCCCTGTCGCCTACCGCGGCGAGGACCGACGGCACAAGGGCAGAAGTCGCTATCCCGGCTGGGGCGATGATCGGCAGGAATCGGACGAAGTTCAGCCCGGAGCTGACGCTCTGGAAAAGGAGACCCAGCCCAATGAGCAGCCCGAAGAGGCCTGCCGCGCCGATGGCCATTGTCTTCTCTCTCCCCAGCCTGTCCGAGAGGGCCCCGAACCCTATCGATCCTACCCCGATTATCATGATTCCGGCGAACAGAAGCTCGCCTGTCAGCGTCTCATGGACCCCGACCTGTCTTAGGGCCCGGGGGAGGAAGAAAACAATCCCAATAAGGGAGGTGAGGCTCAGCCAGATGGGTAGAATCGCCTTCGCTTTCCGGTCCAGCCCGGCGAACGGATTGAAGCTTGTAGGGATCCTCGCGTCCATGGGAGCGTGGAAGGGCTCCCGCAAGAGGAAGAAAGACGCGCTTAGCGCCAGGATCATGACGGACCCGGTGACAACGAACGCACCAGCTAAGCCAGACTTGAAGACCTCCGACAGCCACCCGCCTACCAGCAGCCCACCTGCGTAGCCTCCAATGTTCGCGAAGTCGAACGTCCCCATCCCCTTCCCGCGGTTTCCCGCGTTCGTCAAGTCCGTGATCATCGTGAGAGAAGAGACTGTGATTGCGGCGGCGGCCAGCCCCATGAGCGCGTGGAGCGAGGCCACCACCAGGACGTTCTGCGTTATTGCTATCGAGGCGATGAGGCATCCCATCAAACCCAGCCCGCCGAGGAATACCTTCCTCCTCCCATGCCTGTCGCATAGGACCCCCATCGGCACAGCCGTCGCGGCCTCCATCAAGGGGTAGAGCGCGAGGACCACCGCGAGCGAGATGTTGGACGAGTGGGCTAGATAGGAGGGGAATATGATTATCATGACTCCGAACCCTATCCTGGCCACAGACATAGAGGCGTACAGCAGCAAGAACTCCCGCCGCCACCACGCCGACCGCTGAGGCTGCACAATCCCTCGCCTTCTGACCACTCTTATAACAGGTGGTCGGCTCAGTCCCTAGAGTGTGTCCATAGCTTACAGCAAGAGACGATTCTTTCCCCGAACGACCTAAGACAATCGTCGTATGCCGCCAGTAAGGCTTATAAGACAATCGTCGAAGGCTGGCGAAAATAAGGTAGAATGGTTTGGCGCGATTTCTGGCCTTCGTGGACATCTTCGTGGAGTCGTCCTTGATGGACGACGTTGTGGCCTCCCTGATCAAGCTCGAGAACCTCGAGGAGCTCTATGAGGTGACGGGCGAGTTCGACATCGTGACGCTTCTCTCAGCCGCAGACATCGAAGAGTTCAGGGACGTCTTGAAGAACCGGATCATGAAGATCAGAGGTGTCAAGAGCACGGTGAGTTCCGTCATCCTGAAGGCCTACAAGGGCCCCCGCTGTATCGAAGAGCAGCACAAGGTCAGCGAGCCTCAGAAAGCAAAGCCACCACGTCAATAGGCGGGGCAGGAGGCAGTCCCGCCGAAGGGAGGGTATAGACAGCGGAGCTCGAGCCGGATGATAGACCTGCCACAACTCGTCTCGGTATTCCTTATTCTCGGAGGCACCATGGCCGTAGCCTGGCTGATATCCCCTTACCTCACCGGAATCTTCACGAGGGCTCCGAGCCCCTTGGACCGCTTCATTGACCCGATCGAGAACTCGATCTTCAAGCTAGCAGGAGTGGACGCGTCCCATGCCATGGGCTGGAAGGAGTACTTCCTTGTTGGAATGCTGGTCAACGTCCTGCAAATGGCGATTGCCTTCGCCATCCTCGCCCTCCAAGGAATCCTCCCTCTGAACCCGATGGGCTTCACAGGGGTGAGCTGGGACCTTGCGCTGAACACCGTGATGTCGTTCGCGACCAACACCAACCTCCAACACTACAACGGCGAGACGACCCTCTCCTACTTCAGCCAGATGGGGGCGATCCAATTCCTCCAATTCACCTCTGCCGCGACGGGGATATGCATGGGCGTGGCCATCGTGCGTGGGTTCGTCGCCGGTTCGAAGGACATGGGGAACTTCTACGTCGACTTCGTCAGGTCGCTCACAAGGCTGCTCGTCCCCTTCTGCTTTGTAGCCGCGCTCATACTCGTCTGGATGGGCGTCCCTCAGACAATCGGCGGGTATGTCCCGGCAA